>JBGUME010000026.1:0-4311 GCA_045116695.1 Anaerovoracaceae bacterium
GGCGCAAGAGAGATCGGATATCTCTTCGGACAGTACAAGAGAATCGTTGACAAGTATGAAGGCGTTCTCACAGGTAAGGGAATCCCTTATGGCGGACTTCTCGGAAGAGCTGAGGCTACAGGATTCGGTATCGTATGGTATGCTGAGGAAATGCTGAAGGCAAACGGCGAAGACTTCAAGGGCAAGAACGTTGCTATCTCCGGCTTCGGTAACGTAGCTTGGGGTACAGCTTGGAAGCTCTGGGAGCTCGGTGCTAAGTGCGTTACAATTTCCGGACCGGATGGATACATCTATGATCCAGACGGAATCACAACTCAGGAGAAGGTTGACTACCTCCTCGAGCTCAGAGGATCCGGCAAGAACATCTGCGCACCTTATGCTGAGAAGTTCCCTAACGCTCAGTTCTTCGCTGGCAAGAAGCCTTGGGGCGTATTCCAGGATACAGGCTGCAAGATCGATATGTTCATCCCATGCGCTATGCAGAACGACGTTCACATGGAGCATGCTAAGCAGATCGTTGAAGGCGGCTGCAAGTTCTATTGCGAAGGCGCTAACATGCCTACAACAAACGATGCTCTGAAGTATCTCATGGACAACATGATCGCTGTTGGTCCTGCTAAGGCTGCTAACGCAGGCGGCGTTGCTTGCTCCTGCATCGAGATGGGCCAGAACGCAGGTCACACTGCATTCCAGCACCTCGCTGTTTATGATCAGCTCCACCAGATCATGAAGAACATCTACAGCGCTTGCGCTAAGGCTGGTGAGACATACTACGGTGACAAGAACGCTCTGGTACCTGGCGCTAACATCGCCGGATTCGAGAGAGTTGCTAACGCTATGATGGCTCAGGGCCTTGTATAAAGGTGACTCTTTAGGTTAAAAACCTCAAATCAAAAAGAGACCGCTCCGGCGGTCTCTTTTATTGTGTTGTTTACATGCGGACGGCTTCGGATATGGTGAACAGGTATAGGTAAGCCTCGCTGACTTCCATGCCCGTGCCCTTCTCTACGGCCTCGCTGTAGAGTTCTATCTGCACTTTGTATTCGTCCCTTATGCGTTCAAGTTCGGCTTCGCGATCCGCGACCGGTCTTATATAGCTCGACTTGTAATCTATGAGTATCATCCTGCCGTCCTCTTCAAAGCAGCAGTCGATGACACCCTGCACCAGCATCTCTTTGCCGTTTCTTGCGGTCTTAAGCGTAAACGGCTTTTCGCGTTTCAGGCTTCCCCGCTTATTCGCGGCTATGGTTCTTTGGCCGAGTTCGCTTTCGAAGAATGAAGTGATGTGGCTAAGATCGAGCGAAGCATATACGTCTTCATCTATAGCGCCCTTCTCTTTAAGGAACGCTGCCCTCTCCGCTATGTAGTCCATATCGGTTGCGCTGCCGGTGATCTTCCCGAAGTCGAGGAATTCCATTATGCGGTGATACGCTGTTCCGATGTCCGCAGCGGAAGCGCGTTTTCTCTTCTCAGCGCCGGTCCGTATGTTTGTTACTTCATCGCCGGACATTACAACGACCTCGCGCTTCTTTGCCTTTTCCTCTTCGAGCTCTTCTTTTCGTATTGCGCTGACAGACCATTTGGCCTTCGCGGTCAGCAGATCCTCATCCGGATATCTGTATCTGAACCTTCTGTCGATCTCATCGTATATCGCCTGCACTTCAGCGCTGAGAGGCTTATCGAGATACGCTTCTATGCGTTCGCGCTTTCCGGTCTCCGCGGCAGCTTTTGTGAGTATCAGCGGAGATATGAAGTACCTGTTGAAACCTGTCATCAGGACGCCGTTCATGGCCCTGAGGTAGCTTCTCGGACGTGTCACAGCCTTGTTCAGGTCTTCCTCATCCTTGCAGCTTCCCACCAGGTACAGCTTGTTGCGCGCTCTTGTCATGGCGACGTAGAGCAGCCTCAGTTCCTCTTTGTATTCATCACGTCTTGACTTCGAATTGATGGCACGCTGCACCAGTGTGGAGCGCCAGAATCTCCGCGCCGGGTCCACGTATGGAAGCCCGACTCCCACTCCGGAATCGAAGCTGAACTTCTTTTCATTGTTGTCCATTCTGAACGAGCGGCCAAGGTTTCCGACTATAACGAACGGGAACTCAAGGCCTTTGCTCTTGTGGATGGTGGAAATGCGCACGACATCATCATCGCTGCCTGCCATTGCCGCCTGCCCGTTGCTGAGTTTCTTGCTCTTAAGTATCTCAAGGAACGAGATGAACGAGCTGAGGGTCGCTATCGACTCCTTGCTGAACCTGCCCGCTCTGTCAGCAAGCGCGCTTAAGTTGGCCTGCCTTACGGCTCCGCCCGACATGGCTCCGGCCATCCTGTAGTAACCGGAATCCACCAGCACCTTCCACACAAAGTCTTCAAGCGGCATCATGCGCGATAGCATGCGCCATTCGAGCAGCTTCGCCTTCGCGTTCGCAGACTTTTCCCTTAGAGCTCCTTCCGGTCCCTCTTCCGAGTACCAGTCAAATGCTTCCCAGTACGCAGGCATCGTCTTACGCTTTTCCTTCATGGACGCGGTATGCTCTATCCTTATCCGCGCCAGATCGAACGGCTCGAATCCGAATACCTCGGAGTGCAGCACGGAAATGAGCGGCACGTCCCTCTTCATATTGTCTATGCATGTCAGAAGCGACAGCGCGACACCTATCTCGACCGTATCGAAGTAGTCCTCGGTCTCTTCTATGTGAGGCTCTATCCCGCGGTCTCTTAAAGCGCGGCTCATGACCTCGCCCCTGTACGCGACGGCCCTTAAAAGTATCACTATGTCGCGGGCCTCGGCCTTTCTCACGACTCCTTTGACGCTGTCGTAAAAGTCCGTGCCTATTATGGAGGCAACCAGTTTCGCGATGTACTCGGCCTCGGCTTCCTCCTTTGTTATCTCTTCTATCTCTTCATCGATGAAGCCTGCCTCGACGGCTTTGGTATCATCCTTAAGAGCTTCCTCAGCCGCTTCTTTCGTATTGCCTTCCTCTGAGAACAGTATGTGTACTTCAGGCACAAAATCGTACTCTTCAGGGATATCCTTCAGGCCTTTGCAGAGCATGGCCCGGCTGTCATAGCCTTCCATGATGCGGCTGAAAACGTGGTTTATGTAATTGATAGTGGCGCCGTTGCTCCTGAAGTTGCTGCCCAGATCGATGGCAGTTCCGTACGGATCCTCTCCGGACGAAAACTTCGCGTAAAGCCTTTCGAATATCTCAGGCTCCGCCTGTCTGAACTTATATATGCTCTGTTTGACGTCGCCTACCCTGAACACGTTGTCCGGTCTGGCAACGCGGCTAATGAGATGTTCCTGTATGTTATTTGTATCCTGGTATTCATCGACAAAGATGAACTTGAAGCGCTTTCTCAGGATCTCCGCCGCCTCGTCATTTTTCAATATGCGGACCGCTATATGCTCCATGTCCGAGAAGTCTATCACCCTGTTCTCAAGCTTCTTTGCTTCATATCTTTTCTCGAATTCCTCAAGCATTTTAAGGTAATAGACCGTATATCCGTATGTCGCGTTCATCTCCCTAATGCGCGTATCGAAGTCAGGCATCAGGTATCTTTTTCTGAAGTCTTTGATATCTTCTTTCAGACTGTCATTGAGACCGGATACTTCTGTTTTTATTGTTTCATAGGCTTCCTTCTGATCCTTTTTTGCTCCAAGCCTTGTCGGAGGGATGTTGTCGATCGCGCTGAATACTTCCGCATCGAGCCTGCCCTCTTTCAGCATTGTGATGATCTCCTGTACGGCAGCCACCTGGAGGGTGAACTTCTCATCGAACATCTCCGGTATGCCGGCCTGATCCATCATGGCCTGCAGCCTGCGGTAACTGTCCATGACCCTCTCGAAAACGTCAAGCGCGTCTGTCCTCATGATATTCTGCAGCTCCGACCCCTCGAAAGTATCCGCTGTCACCTTCAGCTGCTCCGCCTTACCATATGCCCACTCGAAGTAATCAGGCATGGTCCTCAGCTTTCCATACGCACTCAGAAGGTCGTCCATGAATTTCTCTTCCGTGCGCTCGTCGCTGTACAGTCTGAGGAACGCCCTGAAGCTGCCGCCCTCTATGAGATCGTCATTGGCAAAGCCGTCGTCCATCAATTCGCTCACGGCCTCGCGCCTCAGAAGCTCGCACTGTATATCGTCCGCAACCGCGAAGTTAGGCTCCATGTCTATCTCGTGGAAGAATTCCTTTATGACGCGGAGAGCAAAACTGTCGATGGTCGAGATATACGCGCGGTACAGCCTGCCAAGCTGGTCCTTCATGCGCGGAGCTTCATCCGGATGTTCCGCCATCCTCTTTCTTATGGCAG
>JBGUME010000027.1:0-5243 GCA_045116695.1 Anaerovoracaceae bacterium
CAAAGCCATCTGGCCTGTCTTCATCCGAAATGGTATCCCGGTGGTATTTTCTGAGGAGCTCCTTGACACCCTCCATATCCCCGAGTTTCGCAAGTCTCACTTCCATATTTCTCTAGTCCCCTGTCACTATGGTCCCCGACCAGGTATTGATCCCGCCCATCTCATAGATGTTTGTGTATCCGATCTTTGCCAGTTTATCTGCAGCTTCTTTGCTGCGTCTTCCGGTCCGGCAATACACCAGCAGCAGCTGGTCCTTATCCGGCAGCTCTTCAGGCATCTCGTCTGTTATCCCCTCGTTTGGAACGTTGATGGCGCCTTCGATGTGCCCTTCAGCAAACTCATCAGGCCTTCTGACATCCACTATAAGATAGCCTGTCTCTTCCTCCATGATCTTCATGGCTTTGTCCTGAGTGATCCGTCTGTAGCTAAGTCCTATGCAGGCTCCAAGCAGGAAAGCAGATGCCATTATTAATGTTATGACCGGTAGTAATCCTTTACGTTTCATCCGCCAGCTCCCCATCCGTCTTTACTGTGATAAGCACACCTATGAATACGATAATTATACCCGCGATCTGCCTGAGAGATATAGGCTCTGCCAGCATCAGGTACGAGAATATCGCGACAAATACCGGCTGCGAAGCATAGATGATCGTCGCGTGATTCGCCGAGCTGTATTTCTCTGCCGCGGTCTGCAGTATGAATCCAAGAGCGCCGCAGCCAAGCGCCAGATACATCAGCTGTCCCCAGCCTGCCGGACTTTGCGGCAGCCTGAAGCTGTCTTCAAGCGCGAACGAGAATATGAATGCGTAGACCGATACGAATATAAGCTGGAAAGTGCCCAGCACTATAGGATCGTGCTTTTTCGCATAGCGCTCGGTGTACAGCATCTGGAACGCGTAGAAGAACGCGCAGCATACGCAGATCAGGTCACCTTTGTTCAAGGTGAGCCTTCCCGACAGGCACATAAGCCCGACGCCAAACAGGGTTATAAGGATGCTTGCTGTCTGACGCCCGGTCGGTCTTATCTTCTCCTGCGCCCAGATTATAAGCGGCGTAAAAAACGCCACAAGGCTCATCATGAAACCCGCGTTGGATGCTGTCGTGTACTTACAGCCCTCAACCATGCAAAAGTATGAAATAAAAAGAAACGTCCCAAGCACGAAAGAGTGCAGGGTCGTCTCCTTGCCTACTGTTTTATAGCGCCTGTGGAACACCGCAAAGCAGACCGCAAAAGCGATCAGGAATCTGAGCGCCACCATGTTGAAGACCTCAAGCTCTGCCAGTATCTGCTTTGAGAATATGGTCATCGCTCCAAAGATCATGGTGGCCGCCAGCATCATCGCATCACCAGCAAGCGCACTCTTTTTCACTATTCCTTGCCCTTTTTCTCTATGAAATCTATTACCTGCTGTCTGTCTCTAAGCGAGGTTCCGGAACCTACTGCTGTGCTGCAGATTGCTCCGCATGCGCAGCCGAATGTAAGCGCATCCCTTATGCTGCTCCCGCGAATTATCTCGGAAGCAAAGCCTGCCAGGAAGTTGTCTCCTGCGCCTGTCGCATCGACAGTATCTATGCTGAACGCAGGCATGTATATGGACTCCTTACTATTTTTGAAGAAGCAGCCCTTGCTGCCCAGCTTGATTATTACGTTGCGGACTCCCTTAGAAAGGAAAACGTCCGCCATCTTCTCAGGATCTTCCTCTCTGGTGTAGTATTTGGCCTCAGTCTCGTTAGGAGTGATGTAGTCGACATACGGAAGCGAATCCGCAAGGTCATCAAGACCAAGTACCGCGAAGTTCGGAAGCTTGGTGTCTGCTATAACCAGCACGCCGTTTGCCGCGGCAGCTTTGACAACATCATTCACTACCTTTGCGTCATTGAAAGGCGCCCTGAAAAGAGAGCCGACTACGATTGCTTTGGCATCAGTGAACGATGCCTCAAATCTCTCCGGATGGAAGTTGTTTTTATGCGCACTATTTGTGATCGACATGCGCTCGCCGTCTTCCGACACGAATATGGTCGTGACAGGAGTCGGCCGTTCATCCGACTTCGCGATGCGGCTCGTATCGACTCCGTTCTTCACAAGGTCAGCTTCGATTATCCCGCCCGCGTCATCATTTCCGAGCGAGCAAAGTATTGCCGTCTTCATGCCGAGCTTGGATGCCGCAATAGATCCGTTCACGGCTTCTCCGCCCGCGTTAAGCGTCCCGCTCTCCGCCCTGTATCCGGCAGAAGAGACGGGATTCGGATCGAATCCCTTAATGATCGAATCCAGTATCGCAGATCCTATAAAAACAATATCCAAGTCCTTCATTCGTCATCCATTTCTCTGGCACGGGACTCGCCCCACACCATGTCGTATATAAGCGGGTCGCGTATAAGGTGCTTCCACACCGTCGTAGTGGCCTTTACGAATTGCTCGTCAAGCTCTATCTCTTCTTCTATCATAGGGCACGCATATGGCAGCTCGTAGTCATTGAAGACTAAAGTCAGCTCGCCGTCCTCGCTAAGATGCGGCAGCAGAGGAAAGCTTCTGCACTGGATCGGCCGCATCTCTCTTGGACAATGCGGAGGAGTCTTGCACCTCACAAAGAATATCTTGCCCTTCCAGGTTCCCGGAAGCTCGTACTCATCAGAGCTCAGTGACTCCCACTCGAGCCAGTCCGCCTTCCTGTCGTGGATCTTCTCCTCGCCCGGAAGAAGCATTATCCCCATCTCCTCGTCGGAAGAAGCCGCATTGCAGCAGGCCGCGCCGCAGATGGTGCCGCAGTCAAACGGCACAGGCGATACCCTGTCGAGCAGCCTGTATATAGCCTTGTATGTCCGCCTTCTGGTCGCGCCCTTTATCATGCTTACAGATATGAAACTGTTTCAGAAAGCGGCTTTCTTGACTCGTGATTCGCCAGCGGGCCTATGCCCTCAGCTGCAAATCCAAGATCCATGAGCATCAGTATCTCCTCGTTCTCCGGCAGGCCAAGATCCGCGGCCAGCTTATCCGGATCAAAGAAGTTTACCCAGCAGCTGTCCACTCCCGCGTCCTCAGCGGCGAGTATCATATGTGTGGCAACGATAGTTGCGTCCTCTACGCCGGAGTCCCTCTTCTCACCCGGATATGTGAACACGTTGTTCTTATCAAAGGCAACTACCAGAACCACAGGAGCTCCATATCTGCAAGGTGTTGCCTTGTCGATCTTCGCAAGCGCCTCCTCAGACTGAGCGACATAAATATGCTGCTCCTGAAGGTTCTTCGCGGTAGGAGCAAGCCTGCCCGCCTCAAGTATCGCGTCCAGCTGCTCCTTAGTGATATTGCGTCCGTCAAACTTCTTACATGAATAACGGTTCTTAACTACCTCTTTGAATTCCATGATATTCTTTAATGTTTAACTTTTCTTCCGGTCGCTACATCAAAGTGATAAGCGACTATTCCCAGGTCCACCTTTGTTTCAGGTCCGAACCCCTTAGCCCTGATCGAAGCCTCATCGCCCTCAAGCGAGAACACGAATTTCTGCTGATTGACGGCGGTCGGCGCCAGCAGCGCCGCCTCAACGCCTGCGACGAACCAGTCAGGCATGCCGCCCTTTACATCGACGACGCTGTACAGGTCCTTGCCCTTGTGCGGATGTCCCTGAGTCTCGCCATAACCCAGCGCGATCACCATGCAAAATGCCTCATCCTTCGGAATAAGCGTCTTGACCTTCTTCTTGTTGAACGTGAGCGCCGCCCAGCATGTGTTGAGCCCAAGATGCTGAGCGAAAAGCACTATCTTCTCGCCGTAGTAGCCGCATACAAAGTCAAAGTCCGCGACTTTCCTGCCCTTCAGCACGATGTAGTTGCTGACGTTATTGAAGCTGCCGTAACGCGCCAGCCTTGAATCGAATCCCTCAGGGTCGTCATACTGCACTGTGTTGTTCAGCCCTGACTCCCTGTTGCACTTATCAACGAACTCGTTCAGCTGATTGCGCACACCCTGTTCGATAGGTATATCCTTGTAAGCCCGCACCGAGTGCCTGGCCTTAATAGCTTCCATAATCTCATTAGTTGTCATTTAAGGCCTCCCTTTTTTCTCAAGTCCCTTTCGGTCCCTTTTCCTTTTTCAATCTCCGGTCTTTTCGGTTCCCGGGTCCTTTACCCGAGCCGCTCCTGCAGCTCTGCCATCGTCATCCTGTGATATGTGACATGCCCCATCTCATCTGCCAGGCAGTACACGAACGGATCCGGCTTTCCGTCTTCGAACCACACCATCATGTCGAATTCATCGCTGCCTGACTCTTCGGCGTGTACCTTATCCGAATACTTCCTGAATACCGCCACGACATCATCCATCGTGATCCCGTGCTTCGAAAACGTCTCCACCAGCTCTACCAGAAACGGCTCATCCGACACGTTCTCATGCACATATTCCGATGCCTTGCCGTCCATATGCAGGCAGAACCTCTCGCCTTTATATGTCACACTCCCTTTGCCGAGCCTCTCCTCCGCATAATCAAAGAAACCCTCAAGGACCTTCTCCATCCCGGCCACATCACAGTCCGTGCCCAGCATGTGGTTGAGCGCGCTCAAAGGATAATACAGCCATCTGTTGTTGGCACTGTAGCCAAGCTTAAGGTGCTGCTCCTTGATCACATAACATACGCTCTTTTCAAGTTCTTCGTAATTCGGCATAACCACTCTTTCCTGCCAATCGTTATTGCTAGTATTTTACCACACAGCGCCTGATAAAACATTACTCCCTGCTTTATGCGGTTCGGTCTGCTCCAAGCGGCCCGCGCTGACCGGCGGGAACTACTAAACCCGTCCGGGCAGCTATAGAGCGAGGCCGATTGGCTAAGCAGACCCGGGGAGCCCCGGGAGGCGACTCGAAAACCGCTCCAAAGGTGTATCAATTGCCTGAAAAGTTTAGAATATACACCCTTTTCTCTTTTACAACAGTCTAAAAGCTATCATATTGAGAGCTTGGGTGTATCGTCTGGGAAAAGGTCGGACAATATACACCCGTTTGGGGAATTCGGGTGTATATTCACGTCTTTTTCTTTTACACATACACCCAAACCCTTTTTTCAAGCCTGAATTCTCTCTGAATATTGAAAACGGGTGTATCATCAGCACTTTTTCTGCTTGTGATACACCCGTTGCCTGTTCTTATTGTCTAAAAGTTTAAAAGCCGCTTCTATTCCTTCTTATTCAGCAGATATCCGGCCACCGCTCCAACGATGCCGCCTACTATATGCGCCATGTTCGAGATA
>JBGUME010000028.1:0-3789 GCA_045116695.1 Anaerovoracaceae bacterium
GCGAGCCACTTGAAGATAGGATAGAGCACAAGCAGCAGCAGCATGCCCGCAAGGCCTGTCACAATAAAGTGCAGCTGCTTGTCATCAAGGTACCAGCCGCCCGCGTCGTTTATGCTCAAGACCTTTTCGTGGATCCTCGAGATCCATATTGAAAACTTATAAATAATATCCCATATTTCCATGGTCCTTATTATAATACCAAGCCGCCCGCCTTTGTGTGTCGGATTCAAGAAACCGCCCAAGTCTTACTAAATATAAAGGTTATTGCTTATCAGGCCTCCGGATCGCCGGCCAACTGAAGTAGTTATGGATTTATCCGCCCGATATCTGTTATGCTTATGGCAGAAATCAGACATTTTGTTTGAATGAAGAGGAGCATGAAATGATCAAAACTGTAGGCATTCTCGGCGCAGGCTCTGTAGGCAGCGCCCTGATGTATGAGATGTATCAGAGAGATCCTGAAAACGTGTACCTTCTCGCGACGGGCGAGCGGGCGGAACGTCTCTCCACAAAAGGTATTTCTGTCAATAACGAAGTCTTTTATCCGAAGGTGTATTCGGACCCTTCGCAGGGAGTGCATATCGACCTGCTCATACTCGCAGCCAAGACGTACAGCATGGATTCTGTCATAGAAGACATGCGCCCTCTCATCGATAAGGGCACCATTATCCTGCCGATCGAGAACGGTATCACCACGTCTACGCTGCTTGAAAAGGAATTCCCGGAAAACCGCGTCTTCTACGGCGTGATCCTGAGGACTGACGCCCACCGCATGAGCCGCAGGGTATATTACAGTACTCTCGGTGAATTGCAGATGGGGTATGCCGACAATAAAGAAATCAAGCCTGAGGTACAGGAAGCGTACGACAGGCTGAAAGAACTCGGTATAAATGTGAAGATCTATGAGGATATGCGCAGGACCAAGTGGCGCAAGTGGATGCTCAACACAGGAGCCAGCCAGACGGCTGTCGAGGTGCAGGCAGAGTGCGGATTCTTCGGACAGGTAGAGGAAGTCCGCGCGCTGATGAAGATGCTCATGGATGAGATCCTTGCGGTAGCCAGGGCAGAAAACGTCGACCTGACCGAGCAGGACAGAGATGAGATCATCGAGATGCTCATCAACTTCCCTCCGGACAAGAAGATGTCCATGCTTCAGGACTACGAAGCAGGCAGGCCGATAGAGATCGATGAATACGCCGGTGAAGTCGTGAGGCTCGGCAAAAAGCACGGTATACCGACACCGGCAAATGAGATCCTCTATCTTGCCATAACCGCAAGGCAGAAGATCTCAGAACTTCGCAAAGGCTAAGCTATTCCCGTACCGGAGCGCCGGCAGCTTTTACAGCCGCTGCCGCGAGCACTTCAGTCGGGTCAACGCAGCTTTCATCAAGAAGGCCCATCACGTCGAAGGCTACAGGCAGTTCTGTACATGCCAGCAGCACAGCCTCCGCGCCGCGCTTTTTCAAATCGATGCATACATCCAGTACTTCCCTGACAGGAAGTTTAGAGGCATCAAGTATGCCTCTTTTTATGTAGTTGTAAATAACAGACATTATGAGCGCCTGCTGCTCGTGATTCGGATATATCGTCTCTATCTCCTCTGCGTCCAGCACATTCTGGTATACACCGCTCTGAACAGTCCCGTCAGTCGCCAGCAGGGCAACCTTCTTGATGCCCCTTTTCTTCAGCAAGTGAGCAGTCTCTTCAGGCATGCTGATAATAGGGAGCGAAGTGGCCTTTGCAAGCTCCGTGACAAAATAGTGCGCGGTATTGCACGCCATAATGATCATGTCCGCCCCCGCATTTTCAAGCAGCTTAGCGCTGGCTGTAAGTTCCGGCAGAGGGTCCTCTCCTCCGTGCAGTATGGCCGCTGTGCGGTCCGGTATGTTTATATTCGAATCGATTATGACGTGCACATGATCCTGATCGCGTTTCGCATCAGTCAGTTTAGTGATCTTAAGGAGCAGGTCTGCCGTCGCGGCAGGTCCCATTCCTCCTATCATGCCCAGTGTCTTATACATGATCTGAGATCCATCCTTTCTTCTGATCAGACCGGACTGCTTTACAGTCCCTCTCCCAATGTATCGATATTCAGGTTTGTTTTCCAGATATAGTCTGTATCGCTCGTATTGTTCGCGAGTATCTCCAGGAAACCTTCATTGTCTACTATGCAGCTTTCGACCTCCGACAGATCGCAGGATATAGTCCCAAGGTATCTTCCGGTCGGCATGTGATACAGATCGATGTAGTTGATCCCGTGAGTATTGCTTCCGGACAGACACCTGAGCATTATGCCCGCGTGGCCTCCGCAGTCCTGTGTGGCCAGGTAGCCTCCGTGGTCGACCACTCCCGTCGTGTAAACGACCTCGTAGTTTTTGGAAATATCATATGCCGCCATTATCGTCCTGGAGCAGGTATAAAGCAGCTTCTCCTTTCTGTCATATCCGATGCCTGAAGCGCCGTACGTGAGGTTGACCGAACCGTAGGTATCCGATGTAGGCTCATACGTGAAGACCTTGTTTGTCCAGCCCTTTGCGCAGTAGCAGCGGCCGTTCTCGTATGCGTAGGTGAAGCCGTTAGGATGCCCAAGCGCTACCGTCGGCACGCTGACTTCCTTGCCATCGCCGTCGACGTCAAAGCTTATGACCCTGTCAGGACTTCCCATTCCGTACGATATGATATACTTGTCGCCCGTGTAGGCCAGACCTTGCGGGACCGTAGCTCCGCCTGCCCCGGTGATTCTCTTGACCACCTCGCAATTATCTGAATCCAGATGATAGATGTTGTGCGCGGCCGCGCCTCCGGCAGAGACAGGGTATGAGTCGAGGACCTTGAGTTCTACGACTTCATTTGCTCCTTCGTACTCCTGATTGGATTTAGCGCTGACCGTTATTTCTGCATCGCCCGGGCCAACGATCTGTATCTCTTTCGTTTCCGGATCGACCACCGCCACATCGGTATCGCTCGATTCGTACATTACGTCTGTTTCAGCGGACGCGGGGAGTTTGAACGGTTCGCTGAATGAGAACTTTGTGACCGTCTTGATGACATCGATCGACTGAGGCTTCTTTGTCCTGAAATTCCTCACACCTGTAGGGATGCCCTCTTTGTTTTTATTATCAGCTCTGACTATGAACGAATATGATGTGTTCTCTTTCAGTCCGTCTACCGTGATCTCCGGTACATCGGTCTCAAGCGCCATCCAGGTATCGTCTATCTCCACCTCCCGGCTTTTTCTTGCTTTGCCGTTCTCATCAAGCCCGTCGTCGACAGGCTCATCTGTTTTCGGAGACATGTCACGCTCCTTTACCCAGACCTTATATACCTCTGTATTATGTGTCTCTTCCCAGCTGAGGACGATGTAGTCGGAACCTCTTCCCGGAGAGCTGATCGAATCTCTCTCGACACGGCCCGGATAGATCCAGAAATGGTGTACAGCCATTATAGCCGCGAGAGTGAACGCCGCCATCAGAATAACGGAGGCATACGAAAAGAGCCTGATCCTCTTATACCGGTCAAACTTTGGCACCCTGAATTTGCGTGGCTTTTTCTGACCTTCCTGAAAACCGGGGTTTTCTTCAGTATTCTCTGTTTTCTTTATGCTCTTTCCGCGCTTGATTTGCGGCATCATTCTTTTCCCCATATAGTGAGAGCCGGTCCTTAACGGGCCGGCTCTCTGATTGTGTTTTACTGATCTGCGTCAAACGGCAGTATCGCGACTACTCTGGCTCTCTTGATGGCCTTAGCGACTGCTCTCTGATGCATTGCGCATGTGCCCGTGACTCTTCT
>JBGUME010000029.1:0-2272 GCA_045116695.1 Anaerovoracaceae bacterium
TGTTCTTTCCTATCTGATACAGACCTCGCAGCCCAGGCCCTTTACCTGCACAAGCTCGCGCATTTCCTTCTCATTCATATACGCGTCGCGGATCAGAGCGCAGGTCCTCGTGACCGCCTCATAGCCTGTCATGCCACCGCCTTCGACGACATTGATGAAGTGGTTGGTGTTATCAAAGGCCGCTGCCTTCTGGCCGATGGCCAGGACGAACTTGTCTTCCTCTTCATTCGCGGTCCTGGCGAACCTCATGCCCGGATGGACAGTCGGATAGATCATCAGATCAGGATGATCCTTCTTCAGATGATCGAAGGCCGCCCTGTCGCCGCCAGGGATGCCGTCCACGTAGACTCTTGTCACGTTGATGCCGTGGTCAAGAAGCAATTTCGCCAATCCCAGAGGTCTAGGGCAAAACGTATAGTCTATGCTTACCGTGGTATCCCCGATGAGCTTTTTTGTTTTCTCAAGTTCTCTTTCGCACTCTGCCCTCTTCGCAGCGATCTCACCCGGGCTCATGGCGAGTCCGGTCCTGCCGGTCGCTCTTTCAAGTACCTCCGCAAGTCCGGCAAAGGTCTCGTCGATCTCATCGTAATCGAAACTGAACTTCAAAGCGTAGTGAGTGCCGCCGAGCCTCTCCGCAAGCATGTCCCCGCCCGGAGCAGCATCCGGATTGTACGACACATAGACGCAGCTCTCGGCCATCTCCTGGTACTCCGCGTAGTTCTTGCAGGATGTGATCTCGTGCACCTTAAGTCCCGCGCCCTTGAGCATATGCATCAGGTCGCTGTCTGCGTCGGTCGGGAGGTCGTTGCCGATTATGGCAACTGCGTCCGGATTCTTCTCACGCTCGTGCAGGAGCATGTAAAGGCGGGACCTCATCAGCTGATCCGGAGTCAGACCACTCTTTCGCATGATAGGGTTCATGTAGCAGTCGGTGAAATCGATGTCCGGAAAGCGGCTCCTGAGAGTCGCGTAAATCATGTCGAGGTCGACGCCCGTAAAGTGGTGGACACAGCTTGTGTACACGAGGACGGCAGGCGGTCTCTTAGGCAGCTTGTTGATGATATCCGTCACGCCCTCGATGACCAGTTCTTCCATGTCGCCGTCCAGAAGGTTGTTCTCCCTGACGGCTACCGTTGAGAACCTGTCCTGGGTGCCCATCTCGGCGGCAGTCAGAACGACTCCGCGCAGGCAGCCCGCGGCGCACACGAAGATCTCGTGTGCCTCCGGGATGAGCATCCCGGTGTGGACGATGTTCCACGTGCCGCGGGCCGGAGACGAATACTCCAGCCCCGACCGGAACGGCGCAGGGAAATTAGCATCTGCTATCCTCACATGCGGGATCTCAGAAGCGTCAAGCTTTATATTTTGTTTTTCGTTTACTTTTTTCAGCATACTCTCATTTCCGAATTGCAGATCTTTATAAGCGTCTTTGCCAGCTTGCGGTACTCATCCGCCATCTGGCTGTCCGGGAAGGCCTCGATAACCGTTTTGCCCAGGTCCTCCGCCTCTATGACGGTGTCGCTGCGGCTCAGCTCGCCAATGACTTCTGACTTGATATCCGAAGCAAGCTCGGCGACCTTGGCATCTTCATCCTTCACGTTGCGGCGGTTGAGTATGATGCCGCCCAGTTTCGCGTAACCTCTGTCCTTGAAATTGTCGATCGCGACCGCGATGTTCGCGGCGGCATGGATCGCCATGTTCTCGCCTGAAGTTATCACGAACACCTTGTCGGCGTAGCCGCCGCGCATAGGCATGGAAAAGCCGCCGCATACGACGTCGCCCAGAACGTCGTATATCACGACGTCCGGTTTGAATGTTTCGTAGGCGCCTTTCTCTTTCAGCTTGTCGAGCGCAGCGATGATGCCGCGTCCCGCGCAGCCGAGGCCCGGAGTCGGTCCTCCCGCCTCCACGCAGATGACACCGCCGTAACCTTCGCGAACCATATCGCTGAGTGTGAAGTCGTTCTTATGTTCCCTCACCAGCTCCAGCACGGTTTTGATGTCTGCCGAGTGGTGCAGGCTCTGCGTTGAATCGGCCTTAGGATCGCAGCCGATCTGCATCACTTTGTAGCCCATGTCCGCGAGCGCAGCCGACACGTTCGACACGGTTGTCGACTTGCCTATTCCGCCTTTTCCGTATATTGCAATTTTTATCATGTTTTTACCTTTCCTTATTTGCCGCAATGATGCCGCGGCATGCTCAGCCGATTTCCGGCTGTTTATTCATATGTCGTTTTGACGCTTATGTCAGGTATCAGGCTGAGCCTGTGCGA
>JBGUME010000030.1:0-2315 GCA_045116695.1 Anaerovoracaceae bacterium
GGATATCACGGAGATTCCTGCGAAGGATGGTAAACTCTACGTATCGGCTGTCTTCGACTGTTATGATCTGGGTGTTCTTGGTCTGGCAATGGCAGACAACATGCGTGCTGATCTATGCGTATCCACGATAGCGAACGCCCATAAGGCTTTTCCGGGCATTCGTGGAGCAATTGTCCATAGTGACTATGCCGAAGAAAAAACTATGCCGAAGAAATCTAAAGTATGTATGAAACATGCCGCATAATCAAATATCTTCGGCATAGTATTCTGATTCAGTCGAGCGAGTAAATGGCCTTTCTCACAGCCTCTTTTTTCCAAAGTTTTTCATCATCTGCCATCTTGGGAGCAGATTTGTTTATTGCCTCGCTCATCATCTCCAACGTAGCGAAAGCGTAAAAGCCGGATGTGGTGGACATACTATCATGGCCCAAAAGTTGCATTATAAAGGGAAGCGGCACACCATTTTTGTAGAGATCCATAGCCTTGGTCTTCCTCATGAGGTGACAATGAACGTTTTCAGGAACAGATTCACAGGACTTCCGGGCAGTATCGGCAGCGTTCTTTAAAATGAGGCTTATACTGTCGGTTGAAAGCTTGTGTGGTCTGCCGTCCATGAGGCTGTAAAACAATGGAGAGTCATCTCCATTAGGATGAAACTCTTTGAGATAGTTTTTCAGGTGCTTCACGGTTTTGGACATCAGAGGAACGTTGCGGCTCTTCCGTCCTTTTCCAACCAGTGTTATGTACGGATTGGCAGCATCTATGTGAAGCGAAGACACCATAAGGTCAGCAAGCTCCTGTACTCTGGCACCACTATCATACAGCAGGATCAGCAGCATGCGGTTACGTCGTTGCTTTGCTGTTTTCAGTCCATAAGCGCTCAGGATTGCAGCAGTTGCTTCCGGAGCGAGATATTCGATAGGCTTTTTATCTTCCTTGATCTTTTTGACAGTGCAGACATCAGTATAAACTCCCCTGAGTTCAAAATCTTCCTCTGAACAGTACTTGAGGAATGAGCGGATTGCGGTCAGCTTCAGATTTATTGTTTTTGCCGAATAATCTTTGTTCTTTAGCCATGCGACATACTCTTTTACATTGTCCCTTGTAAAGGCCTCAAAGGTAACCCCGTCTTCGGCCAGCGATTTCGATTCTTTAAGGAACGACAGGTACGTCTTAAGTGACTGTTTATAGGCATCCACGGATTTATCTGAAAGATTTCTGACAGCAGGCATGTAATCATGAAGATATGAACGTGCAAGCAGCCAGAAGTCCTTGTCCTTCTTCCTGTTATACTTCATAGCCTTCCACCTCCGGTATCAAGTCTTCAGATGATGCCGTCAGAGAGGAATACTGAGGGAAGTAATCAGGAATCAGATGGATGTAATAGTAGGTGCTCTCTAGCGAGGCATGCCCCATATACCTCATGAGATATGGAAGCATCGCCTGGACATCCCTGCCTTCTTCAGACCAGCGCATGATGTTAGCGCAGGCGAAGTGGTGCCGGAAATCATAAGCCCGAGGCTTGATCCTTCCATCCCTTTTCAACCCGGCTGAAATCCATATGTTGCGGAAGTTCGCCGAAACCGCAGAAGAGGAACAGATTCCTCCGCGACCACCAGGAAAAAAGTATTCCCTTTCAGGAAAACATCGCGAGATGGCAACCTCATATTTCCTTAAATAGTCTGTAAGTTCGGCAGAAATATACAACCGTCGGTCCCTGTGAGATTTGGTGTCCAGGATGTCGATATATCCATCGTCCAGATGGACATCATGGCATTTCAGCTTTCTTGCTTCAGCGCACCTGACACCACAGCAGTAGAGGAATCTGTAGAACGCCGGAAAGACATATGGCCTTCCCTGAAGTTTCACGCGGAGCACATAAGAATCGCACTCCTTGAAGAATTTCGATATCTCATCGCTTGTCATAAGATAAACTTCTGCGTGATAGTGCTGGATGGAGAACCTGTCGTCAAGGACGTAGGCACTGCTGTCTCCGATGCTGCGAAGATACCTCCCAAACTCCCTGATTGGAGGCAGAAAGCTCCTGTCTCGAGTTTCAGATTTTTCTGTGTGCTGGATAACCCAGCCCTCAGCCACCTCCTTTGTAAGAGAACTGTTGTTGCCGTGTTCAAGATTATAGCGGTCGAGCTGCAGCAGATAAACGCGGCTTGTCTCATACTTGATGCCGAGAGCGTTCTTATAACTCAGGAAATCTTTGAGCTTTGGCGCAAGATTGCTTGTAAATTCCCTCATGCGTTCACCTCCTTCGAGATGCCCGTCATGGGGAGCACGCACTCCCTGAGCTTCGCTTCATC
>JBGUME010000031.1:0-5398 GCA_045116695.1 Anaerovoracaceae bacterium
GATCCAGATGGTAGAGGAAGACAGATTCGTGCCGGGTCTCAGGATAGGCGGAGGTTACGGCGAGAGACTGCTGGGATATCCGAGCAGCTTCAAATCCGGTGTGAATGAAGCCGGCCGCACCCTGAGAGACATGGAAAAGGAGGGCAGGTAGTATGGCTTTCAAGAGAAGTAATGTTCCCGGCGAAGACATCAGGCTCGCCATGGAAATGACGGCAAAGCGCCGCCAGCTGATAGACGAAACGCCTGCAACTCCGCTGGTATATGAATATGGGGTCAACCGTCTGGCTAAGGCTTTGCATCCGGGCTTTGTAAAAGCCGTGATAACAGATAAAACTCCATGCAGCTCTGACTGTGTAAAGATCACGCTCAAACCTGCAGAGTGCGGGGAGTTCCCGTATTTCAGGGCCGGACAGTTCGTAACTCTCAGCTGCAAAGCCGGAGACTCATACCTGAGCCGTCCGTATTCGATAATATCCTCACCGAAAGAGGCTCTTGCAGGCAAACTTGAGATAATGGTGCAGAGAAAAGGCATATTCTCAACATTCATCATTGATGAAGCAGCCGCAGGTACAGAGCTGTGGATGGGTGAGCCTTCGGGTGACTTTCACCATGACAGCATACGCGATAGGAACCACGTCCTTGCGATAGCGGGCGGAAGCGGCGTCACGCCATTCCTTTCGATGATGAAAGCGATACATGAGGGAAGCGAAGACTTCAGGCTGACACTTGTATATGGGGCCCGGACCAGAGGGCATATTCCTTTCGATCCAAAAGCATTCAATGGAGAGAATACAGAGACTGTCATTGTGCTCTCAGAAGAGGAGGCAGAAGGCTACAAACACGGTTTCATAACCGCTGAACTGCTTAAGGAATACATAGATGGAGATACCAGTGTCTTCATGTGCGGACCTGACGCGATGTACAGGTTTGTAGGCAAAGAACTGGAAAGCATAGGGTTCGATCCGGCAAGGATACGACAGGAGAGAAACTCAGTCGGCGACAGGGAAGTCAGCGAGATCAGTAGATTCAAGCTCACTGTCTATATACGCGATGTCGTCTATGAGCTGGATGCAAACAATAATGAGACACTGATCACCGCTCTTGAGCGCGCGGGCATTCCTGCGGTAGTAAGGTGCCGTAACGGGTCATGCGGATTTTGTCACAGCAGGGTAATTGACGGTAATTATTTTATCGCTAAAGAAAATGATTTCCGCAGAGCAGCGGACAAAAAGTTCAATTACATACATCCGTGCTCGACCTATCCTGAGTCGGATATGATAATCGATATACCGATCATGAATCCTTAGGGGAGAACACATATGACTGTATTCATAGTAATATATCTGGTAGCTCTGTGCTGCTATTTCAAGACCAGAACATCAGGCAATATAAAGGCCAGAGCAATAAACAAATACCTGATGGCAACCATGTACCTCGTGTTTGCCATCGTGGTCTTCTTTAAAAGATATGATTTTGCAAGCTATCAGACGCTGCTGATGGCAGCGCTGATACTCGCGTGGCTGGGGGATATCTTTCTGGTATTTGACTTCGGCAGAGGAGGCGATTTCTTCCTTGCGGGCAACATATGCTTCGTACTGTACGAACAGATAGTACTTGTGGACCGCGGAGGATACGGGTTCAGGGATTTTGCCTGGACTTATGTCGTGGCGGCTGTTATGCTTGCTTTTGTCATATTTGCCAGCGGACGCTGGCCGGATAAGATCAAAATGGGCAAGATGCGCTGGCCTATGATATTCTATCTATCGTCGATATTCATGCATGGAATGACAGGTCTGGCTCTTATGCTGATGATGCCGGGGACTAATTACGCGCTGATGGGACTCGGTTCACTGTTGTTCATGATCTCGGATATCGATCTGAATCTTTACAGATTCGTTTTCAATAACAACAAATGGCTTGTCAGGTTCAACAGCCTGACGTACTTTACGGGACTGCTGCTGATAGCACTCAGCACGGCCCTGTAGCCGTTTGAATAATAAATTATCACTTGAAAGGAATTTAATAACGTAATGGCTGAATTGGAAAAACTTAAAAGGGACTATGCTGAACTTGTTGTAAGATCATGTATGAATATCCAGAAGGGGCAGAGACTGGTTATCACATGCAACATTGAAAATGCTGATTTCGCGAGACTGTGCGCTTCGGTGGCATATGACGCGGGCTGCAAGGAAGTCGTGATGTGGTGGGAGGATGATGAGCTCAAGCGCATGAAGTATCTGCGTGCCGCTGATGACGTGTTCGACAAAGTCGACTCCTGGTATGTCGACTTCCGCGATAATCTGTCTAAAGAAGGAGCGGCCTTCCTGCATATAGAATCCGATGACCCTGAACTCCTGAAAGGCGTTGACCCTGAGCGTATCACCAGAGCGCAGAAGAGTGCCGCTAAGCCTCTTGAAGCATATCGCAAGAGGATGATGAGGAGCGAGTGCCCGTGGACAGTATGTTCGGCACCTTCAAAGGCGTGGGCCAAGGCTGTTTTTCCTGAACTCAGTGAGGATGACGCGGTCGAAAGGCTATGGAAAGAGATACTGAACGCGTGCCGAGTCGACGGAGGCGATGCCATCAAAAACTGGAAAGACCATGTCAATGCGATAAAGAAGCACGTCGACATCATGAACGGATACAGGTTCAAGACCCTGAAGTATAAGAACTCCGCAGGTACTGACGTTACGCTGGATCTTGCAGAAGGACACATCTGGACAGGCGGAGAGGAGAAGGGGCCGAACGGCACCATGTTTGCTGCCAATATCCCTACAGAGGAAGTATTCACGGTCCCTGACAGACGCACAATGAACGGTACGCTTGTTGCAACCAAGCCGCTCAGTCTCAATGGATCCATAGTCGATGGATTCAGCTTCAAAGTAAAAGACGGCAAGATCATCGAGGTGCACGCAGAAAAGGGAGAAGAGATCCTCAGAGAAGCTATTTCAGTGGATGAAGGAGCCTCATACTTCGGCGAGGTCGCCCTTGTGCCTTTTGATTCGCCTATCAACAAATCAGGCGTGCTCTTCCTCAATACACTGTTCGATGAGAATGCTGCCTGCCATTTTGCGTTCGGTGAGGCATATCCTTGCATAGAGGGCGCTGAAACAATGACCGAGGAGGAATACAAGGCGAAAGGCGTCAACTCCTCGATGACTCATATCGACTTCATGGTCGGCTCGGCTGACCTTGAGATCACCGGCATAACACATGACGGAAAGGAAATCCCTGTATTCAGAAACGGGAATTTCGTATTTTAACAGACTCCTGATATAACTGCAGAAAGGAACCGGAAGATGAGAAAGAGACATTACCTCAAAACGGCTTTTGTCGGAGCGCAGCTCATAACCGGTAGGCATAAACCTGCTGTACAGGATTCGCTCGTAGTGATCGACAGGGGTACCTTCGTGTACGCCGGTCCGAGGGACTACTACAAGGCGCCGGATCTTGAAGGCTACGACATAGTCGACGTAAGCGGCAAGACCATCATGCCGGGCATAATAGATGCTCATCTTCATTTCAGCGGCAACCTGAATGACAATGACTCAGACTGGGTAAGAGAACCGGTTCTTCAGAAGCAGGTAATGGCTGTTCAGCAGGCCCATGACTGCCTTGAAAACGGTCTGACGACTGTCGGCGAGATATCCCGCTTCGGAATCCCTATAAGAGACATGGTCAACTCCGGACAGATGCAGGGACCGCGTATCATCGCTACAGGAAGAGGATTCTGCGCGGCTGCGTCTCATGGTGATTCGCATAATTGCTCGATAGAAGAAGTGAACGCCGGACATCCGTGGGCTGAGGCAGTCGACGGTCCGTGGGAACTCAGAAAGGCGGTCAGACGCAGGCTCAGAGAATGTCCTGACGCCATAAAGATATGGGCGACAGGCGGGGGCATATACAGATGGGACACATCCCGCGACCATCACTATTCCGATGAAGAACTCAAGGCGGTAGTCGATGAATGCGCCATGAGAGGAGCTCCGGTATGGTCACACACGTATGGAGGTGTCTGGCCTTCAATAAATGCAGGCGCGAATTTCATTATCCACGGATTCGAGATCGATGAAGAAGCCATGGACGCTATGGTCGAGAAGGGTATTTATTTCTGCCCTACGATAAACTTCCTGCCGGCATGGCTGTCCACGTATCCACCACAGTACATTCCGGGAGTACACGACAAGTATGAGGGAGATACTCTGATTGATAAAGAACTGGCCCGTCTGTACGATAACGTCAACAAAGCGTACAAGAAAGGCGTGATCATCACTACCGGATCCGACAGTTTCAACAACGATTCAACACCGTACGGTGTCACTACGATAGGCGAGATCCACAGGTTCGTTGATAAATGCGGCATGAGCGAGATGGACGCGATAATCGCGGCGACCGCGAACGGAGCCAAGGCACTGGGATGCTATCAGCTGACAGGTTCGATCACACGCGGGAAGAACGCCGACATGCTGGTCATCAACGGCGATCCGCTCAAGAGCATCTATGACATAGATGTTGACAAGATGGATATGATCATCAAGGACGGAGAAGAAGTTATCCGTTACAGAGAAAAAAACAGAGAGGAGAACTGATATGGGAAGAGATTTTGAACAGACCCTCAAGGAACTCGGCGGATACATCACGATGCAGTATGACTATCCTCCAAACGGCGAAGGAAGCATCGGCTACAAAGGCCACAACATGTACAGATTCAGGATAGAGGACATGGACAAGATCAACGCCTTCCTGAATGAAAATGCAGAGGTATACAAGGCAGAAAAAAATATTTCTTCTCTGGCTCAGGAGATACTGAGTGATCTGCTTGATGAAGGGCTCATCGAGTACGGCGGCTATGGCTATAAGGAGCAGCAGAAAAAGAACTACAGCATCTGATATAGTCTGAGAACACAACTTTGAATATTGAAAAACAAGGAAATGTGGTAAACTTGAAACACGGGTTTACCGCATTTTTTATCATGAAAAAACTCAACTGGGCAGAGATAACTAGTTTATATATAGGCGTGATAATGGGAGCCGGATTCGCGTCGGGACGGGAGTGCTGGCAGTTCTTTGGCGTATTCGGAAACAAGGGCTATCTGGGAGCGGCCGCAAGCACAGTGTGCTTTGTGCTTCTCGCCTGCATGCTCACGTATATCGCAAGAAGCAAGGGAACTTCGGATCTCGGCAGGCTTATCTCACCGTTCGACAGCAAGACGGTCGATGAGGTAATAGGATGGGTCCTTGCCGCCATCTATTATTCGATGATAATTGCCATGACTGCTGCCGGAGGCTCTCTGCTGAACCAGCAGTTCGGCATCAGCAAGATCATCGGAGGCATCATCATAGCTTTGCTTTGTGTGATCACTGTGCTCGGCGATTTCGAAAGAGTCTCAAAGGTCTT
>JBGUME010000032.1:0-9869 GCA_045116695.1 Anaerovoracaceae bacterium
GATCATCCAGTTCAAGATCGAGGGTCAGGAAATCAAAAAACATCCTGAGTATCACCTCGAGCACAGGAATCTCCTTGAGACAGTAGACTTCAAGAAGGGCACGGTCATGGTGGACGGTGTCGAATATCCGATGAGGGATATGAACCTTCCGACTGTCGATCCTGAAGATCCGTACAGACTGACTGAAGAGGAAGAAGAGGTCATGATAGCCCTCGAGTCTTCGATCATCAACTCGGATAAGCTGCAGAAACATATCAATTACATGTTCACACGCGGCTCGCTCTTCAAGATCATGAACAACAACCTGCTGTATCACGGCTGCATGATCTTCAACGAAAGAGGCAATTTCAAGAATGTCGAGATCGAAGGAAAGAAGTATAAAGGCGCGGCGTACATGCGCAAGCTCGATCAGATGATCAGAGACGCCCGCGGCAAGCAGCCTGAAGGCAGGACGTCAGCCGAGGCCGCGGCTATCATGTGGTACCTGAGGCTTTCCGAGGATTCACCGCTGTTCGGCAAGGACAAGATGACGACTTTCGAGAGATACTTCATCGAAGACAAGGCAACTCATAAAGAGAACAAGGTGCCTTATTACAAACTGATCGATAAGGAAGAGACAGCCGTCAAGATCCTTAAGGACTTCGGTCTCGATCCTGTGAACGGGCGCATCCTTAACGGACATGTTCCGGTCAAACTCGTAAAGGGAGAAACGCCTATAAAGGCCAACGGCAAGATATTTATCATCGACGGAGGCATATCGAAGGCATATCACAAGACTACGGGCATTGCCGGCTACACGGCGATCATGACTTCGAAACACATGTATCTGGCAGAGCATCAGGCCTATGAGCCTCTGCGCGAGGACGGCACACAGACCTTCCACAGACCTGTGATGCATCTGGTGCACACCGCGCCTGTCAGACTCAGGATAAGAGATACGGACATCGGTGCCGAGATACGCGAGAAGATCGCGAATCTCGAGGCCCTGTATGATCAGTTCGTAGGCGGCGGCATCAGAGAGATCTACTGATGCAGAAAGGCGGAGGACCATGGAGATATTGACAAGAGTACTGGGAGGAGTACTGTTTGCGTTCAGCATCTGGTATATACTCGTGCTTTACAAAAACAACAGGAATAAATTCTAAGGGGTGACTGAAAATGCATATGAGTTCTGATTTGATGGCTCTGGCGATCATACCGGGCCTGCTTCTGATAGTATACGTATACAAAAAGGACAGAGTAGAGAAAGAACCGCCTGCCCTGCTTATAAAGCTGGTGCTGTTCGGCATCATATCGTGTATTGCGGCGGGCTATCTCGAACAGCTGGAAAGCCAGTTCCTGCCGGCTTATCCGCAGGGCTCGCTCCAGTACGCTCTGCAGACTTCGTTCTGCATGGCGGCTCTGGTGGAGGAAATTGTGAAGTTCCTTGCCATGAGACTGGCTTCGTGGAACAACAAGGCGTTCAACTACCGTTTTGATGGTGTAGTATACGGACTCTCAGCGGCTGTAGGCTTCGCGATATATGAGAACATCATGTATGTCGCCATGTACGGCATGCAGACGGCTATAGTCAGAGCATTCACAGCCATCCCGCTGCACGCGTTCTGCGGAGCATTCATGGGAGCCATCTACTCTTATTCCAAAAAAGCCAGCATACTCGGTAACGGAGGAGCGTCAGTGATGTACACGATACTTGCTCTTCTGGTGCCGATGGCGATACACGGAACGTATGATACATTCGCGTTCCTCGGACAGCAGGGAACCATTCCTCTGCTCATATTCGTAGTCATACTGTACATCGCGGCT
This sequence comes from Anaerovoracaceae bacterium, assembly GCA_045116695.1. Taxonomy (GTDB): domain Bacteria; phylum Bacillota; class Clostridia; order Peptostreptococcales; family Anaerovoracaceae; genus Crickella. Next base: position 1,807 of record JBGUME010000032.1, read on the forward strand.
ATAACGATGATCAAAAAGCTGTCAGCTTCTGACTACAGAGCGGGATTCTATCCTGAAGCACGTCCGATAAATTACGATGTAGAGATTTAGGAAAAGGAAGCGACAATGAGCACGACAAGAGAAAAGCTAACGGAAGATCTGCTGTATCTTTATAACACCGGCAAGCTCTATCACGCCTACCGCACTTTCGGCGCGCATATCGAAGACGGAGGAGTACAGTTCACACTGTGGGCACCTGACGTAAGATCGGTCAGAGTGACCGGCGACTTCAACGGCTGGGACGCGTCCGCCGTGATGGAACACATCGGAGACACAGGTGTCTGGACGTGTTTTGTGCCGGACGCAAAAGCAGGTGATCATTACAAATATGAGATCGAGACAGCAGATGGAAAGAAGTTGTACAAGGCAGATCCGTTCGCTTTCATGAACGTGAAGAGGCCGGGAACGGACTCGATAGTGACCGAGCTCTTTTATGAGTGGAAAGACTCAAAGTGGATGAAAGACAGGGAGAAGAAAGACACCTTTACTTCCCCTATGAACATCTACGAATGCCATCTGGGTTCATGGAAGAGGCCTGAAAGCGAGGACGGGGAAACGTTCTACACTTACAGGGAACTCGCAAAAACACTCGTACCATATGTAAAGGATATGGGATATACGCATGTCGAGTTCCTGCCTGTAATGGAGCATCCGCTGGACGCTTCGTGGGGCTACCAGGTAACAGGGTTTTATGCTCCTACGTCCAGGTACGGATCGTCACATGACCTCAAGTACCTCATAGAGACGTTCCATAAAGCAGGCATAGGAGTCATACTGGACTGGGTACCGGGACACTTCTGCCCGGACGACCAGGGCCTTAGAGACTTCAATGGAGGCAAACTCTACGAAAGCATAGTACATCCTGACTGGGGCACATACAAGTTCGACTTCAGCAGACCTCAGGTAAGGAGCTTCCTGCTTTCGAATGCGATGTACTGGCTCGAGGAGTATCACGCTGACGGCCTAAGGGTCGACGGTGTATCCAGCATGCTGTATCTGAACTTCGGCATCAGCGACAAGTCGAAGATGCGCTTTAACAGATACGGCGGAGAAGGCGATCTGGACGCGATCGAATTCCTGAAGGAGTTCAACTACATGATAGGCACCAACACGAAGGGCGCGGTAACGATAGCGGAAGAGAGCTCGGCATGGCCGCTCGTGACCAAGCCGCCTAAGGACGGCGGCCTCGGATTCCACTATAAATGGAACATGGGCTGGATGAACGACACACTCGAGTACATGTCGACGGATTTCCCGTGGAGAGAGAACAATCACAACAAGCTGACTTTCTCCATGACATACGCCTACAGCGAAAATTACATACTGCCGCTCTCGCACGATGAAGTGGTGCACGGCAAGAAGAGCCTGATAGGCCGCATGCCGGGAGATACCTGGAGACAGTTTGCCGGCGCGAGGCTCCTGGCGATATACCAGATGACCCATCCGGGCAAGAAGCTCAACTTCATGGGGCATGAGATAGCGCAGTTCATAGAGTGGCGTGAGTATGAGCCTCTGGAGTGGTTCCTGCTCGGCTACGAGAATCACGAGAAGTTCCAGGTCTTCATAAAGGATCTGAACCACGTATACACGGAGCATCCGGCGCTTTGGTCCGTAGACAACAGCTGGGACGGCTTCACCTGGATAGACCCTGACGACAGGCAGCAGAACGTGCTCACGTATCTGAGACGCGGCAAGGCACCTTCAAAGAACGGGGAAGGCGAACTGCTGATCTGCGCGGTCAACATGGGTGTGAAGGCATTCGACGAGTTCGATATCGGAGTGCCGGAACCGGGATATTACAAAGAGATAATCAATTCTGACGATGAGAAATACGCCGGAAGCGGCAGAGTCAACACACGTCAGATCCGCGCCAGAAAGAAGCCTGCGCACGGCATGCCGTACTCGATAAGAGTCAAAATGCCGGTGGTGGGCGGCGCGATATTCAGGAAGAGACCTGAGAAAGAAATTAAAAGGAAAGGCAAATAACGACTAGATGATTAGAAACAAAGACGATTTCAAAGCAGAATACAAACGTTTGGCAAACTCGATGTTCAGAAGAGATCCTGAACATCTGACTGATGACAGAGACAAGTTTGCCGTGCTGGCAAGACTCGTTGAACGCGAGGCAAGTGAGAGAGCCAATGCGGTAGAGATACTGTCGGCACAGAAAAAGAAAAAAGAAGACAAGAGAGTATATTACTTTTCGATGGAATTCCTTATCGGAAAGCTGATGGAAAACTATCTTCTCAATCTGGGGATACTCGATGAGGCAAAGGAAGCCTTTGCTGATTACGGTAAGGATCTGCAGAAGGTACTCGATACGGAGCCTGACCCGGGTCTCGGAAACGGCGGCCTCGGAAGACTGGCAGCCTGCTTCCTCGACTCGATGGCGGCTCTCGGCATCAGGGGCGACGGCATGGGCCTGAGGTATAAGTTCGGACTCTTCAAGCAGAAGATAGAGAGCGGCTACCAGATAGAGCTTCCTGACGCGTGGCTGGATGAAGGCTACGTCTGGGAGCATGCAAAGCCATATGACTCGGTAATGGTCAGATTCGGCGGCAAGGTAGAAAGATCTCTCAAAGACGGAGTGATGGAATACAAGCACGTCGACTACACCACCATCAGGGCGGTGCCATATGACGTACCTATCATCGGATTCGGCGGACAGACGATCAACACGCTCCACCTCTGGGACGCGCAGCCTGTACACGATACCATCGACATGGAAGCCTTCAACGCCGGCGACTACAGCAAGGCGATGAAGGACCGCAGCGAGATAGAGGCTATCACAAGCATACTCTATCCGGATGACACAAACGGAATAGGCAAACAGCTCCGTCTGAGACAGGAGTACTTCCTGGTAGCGGCAGGTATCGGAATGATAATCAACGAGTACAAGTCGCGTTATGGAACAGATGAATGGGACAGGCTGCCTGACAGGATACAGATCCACATCAACGATACGCATCCTACCATGTGCATCCCTGAACTCATGAGAGTGCTTATCGATGAAGAAGGCCTCGAATGGGTAGAAGCATGGGATATCACCAGAAGGACAATGTCGTTCACCAACCACACCGTGCTGCCTGAAGCTCTTGAAAAATGGGGCATCCCTTATTTCCAGCAGCTTCTGCCGCGCATATACATGATAATCGACGAGATCAACAGGCGCTGGCAGGCAAGTCTCCCTACAGAAGTAGATGACTGGCACTCAGTGAGCCGCGGAACATCGCCACTTTGGGACAACGAGGTAAAAATGGCAAACCTGTCCGTTGTCGGAAGCCACTCCGTAAACGGAGTATCGGCTCTTCACAGCGACATCCTTACCAAGACGGTGTTCAAGAAGTTCTACGGGCTTCAGCCGCACAAGTTCAACAACAAGACAAACGGCATCAGTCACAGAAGGTTCATGATGCAGTCGAACCCGGGACTTGCCTCGCTTATAGACAGAACTATCGGTACCGACTGGCAGGTCGATTTCGATCAGATCAAGCAACTGGAAGAATACGCGATGGACAGCGCTTTCCTCGATGAGCTCATGGCTGTCAAGAGAGAGAACAAGCTGAGACTTGCCGCGTACATCAAAGAAAAGATGGAGATCGAGGTAGATCCTGATTCCGTATTCGACGTACAGGTAAAGCGTATCCACGCTTACAAGAGACAGCTGCTCAACGGATTCAAGATCCTTGACCTTTATAACAGACTCAAGGAAAACCCGGATCTGCCGATCCAGAACTACACGTTCATATTTGCCGGCAAGGCCGCGCAGGGTTACGCTTTCGCCAAGGAAGTCATCAAGTTCATCAACAGCCTTGCGGATATGATCAACTCCGATCCTGTTGTAAGCAAGCGCATCAAGGTGGTGTTCATAGAGAACTTCCGCGTATCCAACGCGCAGCTCATCTATCCTGCCGCTGACATAAGCGAGCAGATCTCTACCGCGGGCAAGGAAGCCAGCGGAACGGGCAACATGAAGTTCATGATGAACGGAGCTGTGACTCTCGGAACGATGGACGGAGCCAACGTTGAGATCAGCCAGCTTGCGGGCATGGACAACATTTGCATCTTCGGCTACTCATCGGAAGAGACAGACAACTTCTACAGGCACGGCGGTTATTCCGCACAGGGCTGTGTCGATGCGGATCCTAGACTCAGGCGTATGACCAGCCAGCTGGTCGACGGCACTTTCCTGCGCAGCGACTATGATTTCTGGGGCATTTACGACGCGCTTCTGAGAAGCAACGATGAGTACTTCGTCCTCGGAGACTTTGACTCTTACGTTAAGGCCTGGGAGGAGATGGATAAGATATACGCGGACAAGGAGCGCTGGGCGCGCATGTCGCTTGCCAATATCGCTAACTCCTCGTTCTTCTCAAGCGACCGTACGATTGCAGAATACGCAAAAGATATCTGGAACATATAACACATCTAAAACAGGAGGCTGATAAAGGATGAAAAAGAAAAAAATGCTGGCGATGCTCCTGGCCGGAGGTCAGGGAAGCAGACTCTACAGCCTGACGAACAACATAGCAAAACCTGCCGTGTCGTTCGGGGGCAAGTACCGCATAATAGACTTCGGTCTTTCCAACTGTGTCAATTCAGGCATCGATACCGTTGGTATCCTGGTACAGTATAAGCCGCTGGTTCTCAACCGCTATGTCGGCACGGGCGAGTCCTGGGACATGGACGTACCGGACGGCGGAGTGCATATACTTCCTCCATACGCCGGAAAGAGCGGCGGAGAGTGGTATGAGGGCACAGCTGACGCGATCTATCACAATATCGACTTCATAGACATGTACAGCCCTGAGAACGTTCTCATCCTTTCAGGCGACCATATCTATAAGATGAACTACAACCTGATGCTTGAAGAGCATGTGGCTAATAACTCCGACCTTACGGTATCCGTCATCGAGGTTCCGTGGGAAGAAGCCAGCCGTTTCGGCATCATGACGGCGGATGAAGAGGGCAACATAGTGAAGTTCTCTGAAAAGCCGAAGGAACCGGACAGCAATCTTGCTTCGATGGGCATCTATATCTTCAAATGGGACGTCCTTCGCAAGGCACTGCTTGAGGATCATGAAAACAAGGATTCCTCGCACGACTTCGGAAACGACATCATACCTAAGCTCCTCGCGGAGGGCAGAAAGCTGACCGTCTACAGGTTCGCGGGATACTGGAGAGACGTCGGGACCGTTCAGAGTTACTACGACAGCCAGATGGACCTGATGGATGACGTCGAGAACATAGACGTGTTCACCGGAGACATGAAGGTATTCTCAAACTCCAATGTATTCCCTCCGCAGTATCTGGGACGCGAGGCCAATATCCGAAACTCCCTCGTATGCAACGGATGCACGGTATACGGAAGCATAAAGCATTCCATTCTCGGTTCGGGCTCGGTCGTGCTTGACGGCACGGTCATCGAGGATTCCATAATCCTGCCTAACGCCTTGGTAGGGCGCAACTGCCGTATCACAAGGGCGATCATAAACGAAGGCGCTGTAGTCGAGGATAATACCGTTATCGGCGATACCGAAGGAGACATCCAGGTATTTGGCGAGACCAAACTGTCGATATAGGAAAGGAGGAGATGGATATGAAGACTATAGGACTTATTTCCGCAAACTACGGAAGCAGTGAATTCGGCGCGCTGCTGGAGAACAGATCACTGGCCTCTCTTCCTTACGGAGGCAGATACAGACTCATTGACTTCGAGCTTTCCAACATGGCAAACGCGGGCATTACCACTGTGGGCGTCATCGCTCCGACAAACTCAGGATCCCTTGTAGACCACATTGGAGTCGGCAACCCTTGGTCGCTCGCCCGCAAGAAGGGCGGACTCTTCGTCATGCCGGGCTCGATATACGGCATGCAGAAGTCAGGCAGCAGGTTCCTCATGAGAGACCTTCTGATGTGCAGCAATTTTTTCATCAAAGATGATGCAGACTTTGTAATCATGTCGGGAAGCAGCGATGTCTGCAACATGGACTATGAGCCGATCATCAAGGCTCACGCTGAATCAGGCAAGCCTATAACAATGGTTTACAAGAAGGTGCCGAGGGGCGAGGAGTTCCACGGATACTTCCTTGATATCGATGAGAACGGCAAAGTCAACGGAATCAATACTGAGAGCTTCGGATGGTCCAACTACTTTGCGGACACGTTCATCATCAACAGAAAATACATGATCGACTTCATGGACTGGTACAGATCGCTCGAGTACATGGACATGATCGAGATCATCAAGGATAATATTTCGACCATCGATATCGGAACCTTCGAGTTCAGGGGCTACCTCGGAAAGATCAAGAATCCGTGGGAGTTCCTCAAGGTCAACCAGGCCATGACGGACTATGACATCAGAAACGAAGTATTCTGTAATCCTGAGAGACTGATCTACACCAAGGCTCAGGACGAAGCTCCGGTATTCCACTATCCGGATGCTGACGTCAGGAACTCGGTTATCTCTGCAGGCTGCCGTATCGAGGGCAGGGTAGAGAACAGCGTTATCTTCAGAAGCTGCCACATAGCCAAAGGCGCCGTGGTCAGGAATTCCGTGATAATGATGCACGGCACGATAGGCGAGGGCGCTGTCCTTGACAACGTGATCGCAGACAAGTACGTCACTATCAATCCGGGCGTCAAGATCTACGGCGGAGAAAGAGAGCCGGTCATCATCGGCAAGAATCAGTCTATCTAAATAAAACACGGAGAAGACAATGGCTAAGAAAAACATTCTCTTCGCGGCGTTCGAGGCTACGCCTTTCATAAAGACAGGCGGCCTCGGAGATGTTGCAGGAGCGCTTCCTTCGCATCTCAAATCCGACGAATTCGACTGCAGGGTCATACTTCCGCTTCTCAGCTCCATACCCGAGGAGTACAGAAGCAAGATGAAGTATGAGACAAACTATGATGTCCAGCTCGGATGGAGGAGCCAGTACTGCGGCCTCTTCACGCTTGTGAAGGGCGGCGTCAAGTACTACTTCCTTGACAATGAGTACTACTTCAGGCGCGATCAGGTATACGGTGAATATGACGACGCGGAGAGAGTCGCTTTCTTCTCTAAGGCGGTCCTGGAGACCGTGAGGTATATCGCGAAGAACTTCAAACCGGATATCATCCATGTCAACGACTGGCATACAGCTTTAGTGCCTGTATTCCTCAGAGAGTTGTACAACGGCGATCCGCTGTATGATCCGATCAAGACGGTCTTCACGATCCACAACCTGAAATTCCAGGGACAGTACAGCAGATTCGTGGCCGGCGATATATGCGGACTTCACGACACACCTGCTGAAGGACAGATGATCCACGACGACGCGGTCAACTTCCTTCAGGGCGCAGTCATATACGCGGATGCTGTTACGACGGTCAGTCCGACATACGCGAGAGAGATCTGTTCAGTGGAGTACGGTGAGCGTCTGGAGGGTCTGTTCCAGTCCAGGAGCTACAAGCTGAGCGGCATTTTAAACGGCATAGATCGCAAGAGCTTTGACCCGAAGACAGACAAGGCCTTGGCGGCAAATTACGGACCGGAAAGCCTTGAAAAAAAGGTGAAGAATAAGCTGGCTCTTCAGAGAGAACTGGGTCTGGAAGAGGATCCTGATATCCCGCTGTTCGCGATGGTCAGCCGTCTGACTACTCAGAAAGGTGCTAACCTCATCGCAGACCTGTTGCCTGAATTCAGGGAACGCAAGATGCAGCTTGCGGTACTTGGTACAGGCGAGTACCTATACGAGCACGCGATCGCGGACTTCGCGTATCACAACCAGAGCAGATTTGCCGCCAGGATAACCTTTGATGAGAAACTGTCCAGAAGGTTCTATGCGGGCGCTGACGTATTCCTGATGCCGTCCGGATTCGAGCCTTGCGGGCTTGCTCAGATGGTAGCTATGCGCTACGGCACACTGCCGCTCGTCAGAGAAACGGGCGGTCTCAAGGACACAGTGTCCGGATACTGGGATGCCGGAAACCTTGCAAACGGTTTCTCGTTCAGGGACTTCGACGCAAACGGACTCCTC
>JBGUME010000033.1:0-4823 GCA_045116695.1 Anaerovoracaceae bacterium
GAGCGAGTGTGGAACCGCATGTCGATGCCATCGAGGATGAACCGTTGGAGGACATTACCTCGGAGACGACTCTGATTGCATACGGGAATTCCTCTTCGCTAGGGAGTACCGGCAGAAGAGCTCTCTCTGCAAGTGCGCCGTGTCCGATCTCTCTTCTTCCAGGGGATCTGCTTGGCTTAGCCTCACCTGTGCAGTATCCAGGGAAGTTGTACTGATGCATGTATCTCTTGCGTGTCACATCGTCATCGATGCCGTCAAGATACTGAGCTTCCGACAGAGGTGCAAGCGTGCAGATGGAGAGCACCTGTGTCTGGCCTCTCTTGAACAGTCCGGATCCGTGAGTTCTCGGGAGATATCCCGTCTCGCTCCAGAGCGGTCTGATCTCATCAGGTCTTCTGTCGTCAGGACGTACGCCTTCCTCAAGGATGCGGCGTCTGACTTCTTCCTTCTTGATGTTATAAAGAACTTCATCGACCTCTGCCATTCTGTCTTCGAATATTTCAGCAAAATGCTCTTTTGTATCAGCAGCGACGGCATCCATGTTGGCCATTCTCTCCTGCTTTTCGAAGGTATAGATAGCTTCGATCATATTGGAAGTCGCATATTCTCTGACAGCGGCATCAACGTCTTCTCCTGCCTTGAAAGCGACATAATCCATCTTCTCCTTGCCTACCTCGGCAACGATCTCCTTGATGAATCTGCAGATGTTCTTGATCTCTTCATGTCCGAAGAGGATAGCCTCGAGCATCTGGTCTTCAGGGAGCTCATTGGCGCCTGCTTCAACCATCATGATGGCTTCTTCTGTACCGCATACTGTGAGGTTGAGATCAGAGACCTGTCTCTGCTCGAATGTAGGGTTGCAGACGAATTCTCCGTCTACTCTTCCGACAACTACGCCTGCAGTCGGGCCGTCCCAAGGGATGTCCGAAATAGCGATGGCTGTCGATGTTCCGATGAGGGATGCTACCTCAGGGGAGCAGTCATGATCTACCGAAAGAGCTGTGGCAGCGACTACTACGTCGTTCCTGTAGCCCTTTGGGAAGAGCGGCCTGAGCGGTCTGTCGATGAGTCTCGAGATGAGAGTCGCCTTCTCGCTCGGACGTCCTTCTCTCTTGATATATCCGCCCGGGATCTTTCCAACAGCATACAGCTTCTCTTCAAAGTTGCATGTCAGCGGGAAGAAATCTACGTCCTGCTTTGGCTCTTTGCTTGCGCATACCGTGCAGCTTACGACTGTTTCGCCGTATCTGACAGTAGCCTGTCCGTTTGCCTGCTCGGCGAGCTTTCCGATTTCCACCTCGAGAAGTCTGCCGCCCAGTGCTGTTCTGAATGTTCTGTAATTTTCGAATCTACCCATTTTTTATTAACAACTCCTTCCTGTTAATTATTCTCTCTATGGGCATTAACTTATTGCCTGTACGTGCTCCAAATATACAAGCAAAGCGGGAGACGTGCTCCCGCTTGGATGCTTTTACTACTTTCTCAGTCCGAGACGAGCGATAAGGCTTCTGTATCTCTCGATATCTGTCTCTCTCAGGTACTTGAGAAGGTTTCTTCTCTGACCTACCATCTTGAGCAGGCCTCTTCTCGAATGGAAGTCCTTGTGGTGCTCTTTGAGATGCTCGTTAAGGTCATTGATCCTGTAAGTAAGGATAGCTACCTGGACCTCAGGGGATCCTGTGTCGCCTTCCTTGATAGCATATTCTTTGATGATTTCCTGTTTTTTCTCTTTTGTAAGCATAATAAAAAACTCCTTTACTTTCGATCCACCCGCTCTGCGTAGCCGTTGGAGCGTCGAACCACTGCGGCGCGGGTATATAAAATTGGTTTACGCTGCGGTCTTCTGACTGCAACGCTGGTATATTAACACGAAAGGCCCGTGTTGTCTATCTTTTTTTTCGATATTCCAGAGCGTTGGCGCAGTCCCTTGCGATCTGTGCAAAAAGCTCTTCCTTGTCCCTGAATTTGCGCTCTCCTCTGGAGAAGTGATCAAAGTATACGGTCACGTTTTTTCCGTAAGCACCGCCTTCAGGGCTCTCGTATCCGAATATGTTGGTCTCGATCTTGCGGACGGCGATACCTTCGTTAACTGTCGGGTTGAAACCGAGATTCGAAACGCTGTCATATGTAGTTCCGGCTATGTCTATGCGGCTGAAATATACACCGTTCGGAGGCAGCATCTGCCTGTCGGGAGCCGGAATGTTGATGGTAGGTATGCCCATCTTGCTGCCGAGCCTCTTTCCGTGGCTCACAGTCCCGGAGAACGAGTAAGGTCTTCCGAGGAACTTTGCCGTTAATTCCATGTTTCCGGTCGCTATCATCTCGCGGATCAGCGTCGAGCTCACGACGTGCCCTTCGACTGTTACGGCATCGTGTACGCTGATGCTTATGCCGGCCTTATCGCACTCTTCTCTCAGCATCTCAGGCTTTCCCTCTGCCCTGGCTCCGTATGTATAGTTGAACCCTACAGATACATGGCTTGCGTTCAGCTTGTTTCTGACTATGTCCTCAAAAAAATCATGCGCTCTCATCTTCATGATGTGCTCATCGAAAGGCACGTTCACAAGGATATCGAAGCCCATGTCTTCTATAAGGGCGATCTTCTCTTCTTCAGTACAGATGAGCTTGACCGCGTCAGGATCGCTGTCATCACGTCTTAGTATGAAGTTGAACGGATGATTCGAGAACGTAAAGCAAAGAGACTTTAGGCCTCTCTCCTTTGCGGTCCCGAGCGCGTTGCGCATTATCTCGATGTGTCCGACATGTATGCCGTCGAAATTTCCGAGCGCTACTGATGTCTTATCCTCTATATTCAGTTGATCAAGACTGTTGTATACCTGCATTATCTCTTATCTGAACACTTTCTTGGGGATCAGTGACCCGTTTTCAATGGATGCGACCCCCAGAAACTCTCCGTCCGCGTAGACACAGTACATTTCATCGTATTCCGAAGCCATTGTAACGGTAAATCCCCTGCTCCATGTGCTGTTGCCGTTCATAAAGGCAGTAACTCTTTTATTGTCAAGTATTGCTTTCCCAAGCTTTTCAAGAGTGATCTCAGGCGAAATGATCATCTTATTGAGCTTTTCCGTATCTTCCGCAGCATCGATCACTTCTTCTATGGTATGCGAATCCTCTATCCTGAAGAAACCTGAGCCGGTACGTGTAAGCGCAGTCATGACCGCGCCGCATCCGAGCGCTCTGCCGACATCATCGCATATGGTGCGTATATATGTCCCCTTTGAGCATATTACATCGAATTCGATCTCACCTTTTTCAAGGTCGATCCCTGTGATAGTGCGATCATATATAGTGACCCTGCGCGGCTTTATCTCAAAGTCCTCTCCGGCTCTGGCAAGGTCGTAGGCGCGCTTTCCGTCTATCAAAAGGGCCGAATACTTCGGAGGTGTCTGTTCTATCACGCCGTCAAAGGCTTTAAATGCCTCTCTGACAGCTTTTTCAGTCACTTTCGCATAACTGCACGTTTTGAGCACTTTGCCCGTTATATCGAGAGTATCTGTCTCGATCCCCAGTTTCAGGCAGCAATGATATGACTTGTTATCATTGCCATAGTATTCTATGACGCGCGTCGCTTTTCCGAAGCATACAGGCAAAACGCCCGTAGCCATAGGGTCGAGCGTTCCGGTGTGTCCTGCCTTTTTCACATGCAGCGTATGCTTAAGCTTTGCGCATACGTCCTGCGATGTCCAGCCGGCAGGCTTATTGATGTTTATAATGCCGTCTCTGATCATCTTTCCTCTATGGTCCTGATAAGTACCGGCACCAGAGTCTTCTCTGCCTCCTGCAGATCGAGATCATGGAATGTGCAGCCCGCGGCAAGAGTATGTCCGCCGCCGCCGAACATCGATGCGGCCTTTGCCATGTTTGCGTAGGTCCTGCCTCTGAGGCTTGCTCTGACGTTGCTCTCGGTCTCCTTGAACAGGCAGGCTCCCTCGACTCCGTCGATGCTCATCATCTTCTGGATGATGCCGTCGGCTTCGTCCATCGTTGTACCCGTCTGTCTGAGGAGTTCCTGCGTCACCTTGCCGACGGCGAGCCTGCCGTCAGCATAGAAATCAAGATTGGATATGACTTCGCTCTCGAGCCGTATGGCCTCCTTTGACCTGCGGTCGTAGATAAGAGCCGATATGCTCTTTGAATTGAAGCCCTCTATCTTGTAGAGATGACCCGCGATCTCGTGTGAGCGGCTGGTCGTATTGCTGTGCTGGAAATTCCCGGTATCAGTCGTGATGGCCGCGAATATGCAGTTGGCTATATCCAGGGATATCTCTACGCCCATGGCGCGGATGATGTTATAAACGATCTCGCCGGCAGCTGCCGATTTAGGCTCTATCCTGGCAAAATCGTATCTGATCTCCTTAGCCTTGGTGGCGTGATGGTCGATGCAGCCTTTGAGACGTCCCCTCTCCCACGCTTTTTCTCTTCCGGTGATGCGGTTAAGGCCGTTGCAGTCTATCATCAGGGAAAGCTGTACGTCTTCAAGCAAGCTGTCATCATCAGTGCAGCAGCCGTATTCGAGGAAGTCAAGGTTCTTTGGCACGGGCTCGTTTATCATGACGTACGCCTTCTTGCCCATGCTTCTGAGAGCAAGACAAAGCGCCGAGCATGAGCCCAGCGCGTCCCCGTCCATATTGATGTGCGGGAACAGCAGTATGCCGTCAAGATCCTTCATTATCGTTGCGATGCTTTTTATTGTGTCGTTCAACTTATTCCTCGTTGTTGTATGTAAGCGTATCGATTATGGAATCGATGTGTCTGCCGTAATCCTGGGACGAATCGAGCTTGAATATGAGTTCAGGCGT
>JBGUME010000034.1:0-8032 GCA_045116695.1 Anaerovoracaceae bacterium
CTGTTACTTGCACTAATTTGCCTGTGGAGTTTTCTATTACAGAGGCAATCTGTCTTACTGCCTGAGACTTACCTACACCCGGTGCTCCCCACAGCATGACCGAAGGCAAGCTGTCGAGACTCTTTCCCTGGGAGATGATGCCGCAATACATATCTGAAAGGATAGCTACCGCCTTGCCTACACTAACAGAAGGCACATTGGTCAGACCTGTTGTTTCATAGCTCATGCTGCTCATCTTTGCCCTCCCAAAATCAGATTCGATTTGATCTCACTTACACCAAGCTTCTTGTCTATATCTTCCAGCTTTGCGTTATATTCAGCTATCATATCCCCGTAACTGTCTGTTTCAGCCAGCTCTGCTTCTATATCAATCTGTTCCTGAAGCAGAATATCCAGGTCACGCTGAAGCTTCTCTGCGCGCTTATCCAGTTTATCTATATAGTTATCTATACGGACCATTATCCCTTTTTCCCTGTCACTGATATTCACTCTGTATTTGCCTTCTCTGACAAGATACAGAAAGGGATCCTCAGCTTCCATGCATGCGGGCAGCACGATCATGAATCCCCTGTATTCAGTGAGCGTCCTGTCTCTTTTTAGCTTCATGTCAGACAGCAGCACAGCCATTATCTGGTCCCTGATCATCTTGCGCGACAATGTACTCCTTTTTTGCATGCCTGCCCACAACCTCAGTTCCTCGCCTTTGTCCTCCATAAGGAGAACAAAGGCAACATCCGCTTTGCATGCAGCAATCTCCTGCTCTTTGACCGCGATCAAGTCCGGGAGCTCGCTATATCTCTGCTCGAGTCTGATCCTGCTTTCAAGGCCCCTTTTGCGAAGGATCGACAGTCTTGTAATCTCGTTGCAGGTCTCAACCCTGCTCTTCAAAAGCGGATTCCCGAGCGCAAGAGCTTTGACCTCTGCGTAATCCAGCACGGTATCATCTACATCGCTGCCATTTCGTCCGGCGATCGTGCCTGACAGTATATCTGTTATGAACTTCTGCTTGGTCTCGAGCAGCTGCCATGAATAGGCATCAAAGCTTCCTTCACTTATATACCTGAAAATCTCTACCTTAGGATTGATATTGCCCTCCCTGAGCATGCGCCCCTCACGCTGCACCATATCAGCTGGTCTCCACGGAATATCGAGATGATGTATTGCTACCAGTCTGTTCTGGACATTGACTCCAAGACCCAGCTTGAATGTAGAGCCGATAAGTATCCTTATGTGCCCCTCCCTGACAGCATTGAATAGCCTTTCGCGCTTCCTCTCAGTGCTTGCATCATGGATGTATGCGATATCCGATTCATCTACCCCAAGATCAGCAAGACGATGCCTAAGTTCGTCATACATGTTAAATCCTGATTTCGGCGTTGAGGTATCGCAGAATATCAGCTGCGTCAGCCTGTCTTTCTTTGTTGCGTGCCAGATGCGGGCGATACGTTCGGCACATTCGCTTGCCTTGCAGCGAACATAATAATTACCATATAGGTCGCTGCCTTGCTGAAAAGCCCATCCGTTCACCAATCGTATATCAAGAGCAGCTTTACGACCGTCCCCCGTAATCTTGAGCATGTTGTCTTCTTTACGTTTCACTTCATGATTGTGTATACGATCCGCACGCCTGGAGATTCCCTCGAGGTAATCCTTTAGCTCGGCAGATTTCGGGATCAGCACATCTGTATACCCATCAAATTCTGGCAGTATCCCGCCTGATCTTGTGCTGTGGAAATCTGCTACGGATGCAAGTATAGTCGTCAGTTCCGGGATATTGTGGAAGCCTGAGAATCTGGTTGCAAGCCTGAAGCTCTCGGTATCCACCGCTATTTCAAATTCAGTCGTCTTCTCAGCAAACATTCCGACCCAGTTGTCAAAAGTCTGCAGTCCAAGAAGCTCCAGCTCGCCGCTCTGAAGATATTGCTGGAACACATAGATATCTGAAATCGAGTTTGTAATAGGCGTGCCCGTAGCCATAACTACGCCGCCGCCTTTGTGAGTCTTCTGGACGTGATGGACCTTTTCCATCATGCTGTCGCATTTTGCTGAGCCTTTCCTGCTGATGCCGTATACACCACTGATAGATGAATCAACAGATACGTTCTTGTAGTTATGAGCTTCATCAATAAAAAGCATGTCAATGCCGAGATCATCGAAACATACGATGCCCCTTGTTGTGTCTTTTGATGCAGCAGTCTTTGAAAGCTCCTTTGTTACTTTTTTGAGTCTGCGTTCAAGACCTGATGTAGTATCCCGGTGTTTTCTGATACGAATTCCCTGGAGCTTATCACGCTTGGCTTTTAAGGCATCTATCCGACTGCTCTTAGACAGCGGGATCCTGTCAAAGCAGCTGTATGCGATTATTATGCCGTCATAATCGCCCCTTTTGATTCTCTGCAACGTACGGTTTCTGTGATCGGAGTCCATATTATCAGGCTCAACACAAAGCAGCGAAGCCTTCGGATAGATTCCGAGGAACATGCTGCGCCACTGTTCAACAAGGTTGTTCGGCACTACGAACATGCACTTTTTAGCCATTCCAAGCCGCCTAAGCTCCATCGCCGCAGCAATCATAATATATGTCTTGCCGGCACCTACATCATGAGCAAGTAACGTATTTGGCGTAAAGAGTATGCGGGCTACTGCATCCTTCTGATATGGATATAGGTTGACAGACCCGGACATTCCCGGAAATTCCAGAAAACTTCCGTCAAACTTCCTGGCTACCATGAATCCATACTTGTTTTCATATATTTCCTTCAACCTCTGCGTGCGCGTGCCGTCCTGCCAGATCCACCGTCTGAACTCATCAAGTATCAGCTTCTGCTTTTCCTGAGCAGCAGCGGTTTCTTCTTTATTGATGCTTCGTGATGTTCCTGATTTCGTTGTTTTTGATGGCACTTCCTCCGTGATACTTATGCTTTTCATATTGAGAGTTTTCTCTATAATCTGTATTGCGGAAATGTGCCTTGTGCCGTATGTACTTTTATTCCTGATATATCTATTAAATGAGCTCTTATCAGGGATCTCCCAGGTGCCTGTCTCTATGTCGTGTCTCACCCCGTCGCATCTGTCATACTCATACGGTTGTATAAGATAATTGATGAAGTCTTCGATGATCTCTTCCGGAAGCCAGGGTGAACCAAGCGTTACATATATGTCTTCGGCTTTAAGCTCAGAAGGCATCAGTTTCTCAAGGGCTTGGACATTATCATTAAAGGTGCCCTTATACAGTTTGTATGCCTGTCTGGCTTTGATCAGTTTTTGTTTGAGATTGCCGGATAGATATTCATCTGCCGTTTCCCATCCGCTACTCTCTGTCTTGTAGTCCCACTTATCCGGATTGCGATAGATGGAACCTCTTAAACCATTGATAGCTTCGGTTGTCGTGACTCCTGCAGCCAGAGCGATCCGGCTTATATCCACTTTGCCTGTATCCCGTATGCATTTCATAAGGGCATCTGATATGCTGCATTTCCCAAACTCTTCCGGCGCTGTATAGATTAAAGAACCGGAAAGCATAGAAATATCTAAAGGTAAATCTATATATTTGTCCGCTTCATTTGGCTTCGCGGCATCATCACATGTTTTGAACGCAAGACTAGTCCTGTTATACTCTGTCATCTTATCCTCCGATGTGTAATAGAAGTATCTGCAACTTCATTGTACGAAATTGAACTATTCTTTTCTGAAAGATGCGAGACATAAATGGGACATAAAAAACAAGCTGGCTGCATTTGCAGTCAACCCGTCTTTTGTGTTCTTTCGCTAATGTCGATTTCGTCGATCTTACTTATACCGAACTGTTCTTATGCATTCTAATTGCGTCTGTTCGAACCCATATTGCAGGTCTGACGCCATTTGAAGCACTTTTTGATGGAATGAGTCCATGCTCCTTCGCGACTGTCTTCACGGCCTTCCGCAAAGCTTTTTTGCTGTATCAAAACCATTTGATACTCGAACAGTCCTCGTCCTGTTTATTGGATCCATCCACCATTCAGCATTATCGTTTCTTGTCGCTATTTCTGTTATCAGATAATATGGAATTGAAGCTTTATCATGAATCTTCCCTGAAATTGGTTATCCTAATCTGTTCTCATAATTCAAGACTCAATCCGTCAAACAGCCTGTCTATGTCGAATGGTTCTTTTCGGTCTTCGTTGTAATACAGGCACTCCCATTCTATACACTCCTTTGTGAGCTCATCCCACCGCTGATCTTCCTCGATCCTCTCTCTGAACATCTTCAGCATGTGGTCTTCCATATCGGAATAGCGATCCGCCGGATCCTGTCCCGGAAAGTATTTCTCAACACCTTCCTCACAGAGGTGATTGCATTTGCTTGCGAGATCTCCATATATATCCTCATATTCATCCTCGATGGAATATAGGCTCTCGGTTGTAGCCCATAAGCGCAGCTTGCCTGTCAAGGAGACGTCATTATGGTATTCACCGTGAATGAACACGATATGCCCTTCATCTTCTATTTCGAGTTCTCCACGCATCTCATAGTCTTTGATCGTTTTATTTCCCAACCCGTAGAAATGAGCTTCTGATTCACATTCTTTGCTGAATATACGCTGATTACATATCTTCATTTCAGGATAAACCGCCAAAGGTTTTTTCTTTTTATTTGCTCTTCTTTCTTTCCTTGTATCCGGCACAACATCCCTGATACCCATCCGTTTTTTATAAGCCTCGGCATCATCCATCGTTTCTCTTGCTACCTCGATCCATGCCTTGAGATAGTTGACCTCAAACAAAGGCCCAAGGAGCCAGATTTCTGTTGGATGCTGCCACCAAAATCTTTCGAATGTTTCCCGGTCGGCATCCACAACCATTCTTATCTTTGAAAATAAGCCCAAGGTCTCCTCTCTCCTCAGAAATGGTTCACCCAGTGTTGCCCGTGCCTTCCTCTCAAGCGGAGGGTCGATCAGAAAATCGAAGCGCATCATATTGCGTTCCGGATGCTCAAGTACGTCTCGGCTGATCATCTCGCGGACTGCATCTTCCGTTACTTCAACTGTATCCAGAAGGGTACATGACTTCGGGAGGCTGACCGTTTCGTGGTCAACTATACGTATTTGCTTCATTTCATCAAGTCCGCAGTATGTCAGTTCTTCGACAAGCTCCACTCCCAGACCCTTCATAACCAGGGTCTTGAAAGCAACATAATATCTGTTATTCAGAAGGACCAGATACTCTGGCTTTATCTGGGCATTTCTGTCCTCTTCCTCATCGTAATCATCCTCTTCACCTGTAATCCCATCTTTCAGCCAACATTTTGCTGTCAACAGCCAGCTCGGATAATCCGCATTCTTGTCCAGCTCAAAGCAAATATCATGACCGTTGGATATGGCTTCGTTTATCAGTTGAAGCTTATAATAAAGATCGCGTTTATCCGTCTTTCTCTTTTCGTCTATCGTAAGAAGATGGTCTTCATATGACTTGAAATAGATACCAGATAGCCCCTTCAGTTTGCTTACAAGCTCCCTGGTCTCAAGGACGGATATGTATTTGTTGGAAAGGACCAGATCAATAAGAAGCCTTATCTCATAGTCCTCAAAGTCGTGGCTGACAAGATAACTGCCTTTCGGTGTTATATCTATATCGATATCCAGCTGAGTTTTCAGATTCTCAAGGTTGCGGCCGATCGACTTCCGTTCGGGACGTGGCGATATACCGTAATCTTTAACAAGATGATCAGCGATCATATTATGTGTAAGCAAGTGGTCCTCATCGCTGTATTTGCGAAGCACCTCAAGGATGCAAAGAGGTATCAGGTTCTTTTGATCTACGTTTGCCATAAGGCATCTCCTCTAATTATTTTCTGCGTCAGCTTTGGCGATCAATGCAGCAGTCGTGTCCCCGTTTGATACGACCCTGCCATAAAAGTCTGTGGTTACGTCCCTGCTTTTATAATAGTAGCCGACGATCCTCCCCGGGAAATCCCTCGCTATGATTCTATCCCCTTGATCTTCCAGCGATCCCATGATGTGCCCATAAAAATCTCTTACAAGTTCTCTAGCCATTGCTTTCTCCTTCCTCCTTTACTACTTCAACATACTTGAATATGTCAGCAAGAGTCAACTTCTTATTGCCGAAATTCTCAAACAAGATATGAACCCGGGCGTTTGCTGTATCAACAAGGATGATGGTTCCCTCACCGAAAGCGCTGTGACTTACCTTGTCTCCTGCTTTCAGCTTTGCCGCGTTTTCCTCTGCAAGCGCCTTTTTTATTGCTTTTGTTCTGTTATCCATTTCTTCACCTGATCACATGCTCATTATATGAGGTCTCATTTATAATTGCTGACTTATGTGGTACAAACTCGGTACATAATAGCCAATTCTATATTCTCATTTGCTCCTCAGAATCTGAGAGGATCTAATGAACAAAGCTCTTTGGCTACGCCTGTAGACCCGTTTCTATTCTTGGCTATAATGACTTCATAAAAGGCACTTCTGCTAACTCGTGTGTGATTTCGTTCGTTATCTGAACTATAGTAGTCGTCTCTGTACAAGAAAATGATCACGTCAACATCCTGCTCAAGCCCACAGTAGCCCTTGAGGTCTGAGAACCTCGGCCTGTGATCATATTCTCTCAAATCAGGATCTCCCGAAAGCTGCGACAGAAGAAGAACTGCGCAGTCAAGTTCCTCAGCCATTTTCTTTATCGATTTTACAATTGCAGCTACTTCGGCTTTTCCCTGACCCGTTCTGTAACCATCCATGCTCAGGAGTTGCAAATAGTCAATCACAATAAGATCGAGCCCGCCCTTTTCCTGCTTAAAACGCCGGCATTCCTTCTTGATCTCGTCCAGAGTTGTTGCTTCGGAAACAGCCATATCGACATTTCTAAAGCTTGAAATATGATCAAAAGCACGCTCCAAGAGTTCCTTTGAGAAATCACCTTTTTTTATTATCTCAGGAGTCACACCAGTATCCATCGTAAAAAGCCACTTCCCAAGTTGAGCGTTTGACAGCTCGAGACTGAATACTAATACTTTATTACTTCTGCTCATAGCATTATTATTTGCAACCCTTAAAGCCCAGGTTGTTTTTCCCATACCGGGCCTTGCGGCTAAAAGGATAAGGTCTTTTTTTCGAAGGGCGCCGACTATCTTATCCACCTCTGTGAAGCCTGTTGGAATACCTTTAATTTCTCCGTAAATCTTCTGATATAATTCCCGCAAAGGCTTTGTTCCTTCCGATACCGCGTCATAAATATCGACATATCCTTTTTCTCTATCCATAGTTTGCCTTCCTTTTCTTTGACCGGTCTATTTGCTCTCAGACAGTCCCTGCTCGTATGCTTTTTTTAGGCTGTTTTTGTAATCCAAACTGATGCTTTCAAGGAAGTAATCATCCGCTGTTTTTTCCCCGACAAACTTCTCCAATCGATAAAGCGGAGACAGCATTGGTCTGTCATAGCGGTCATAGACGTGTCCATGCTTGACTGCGCCTACACCCCATTCACCATTGGCTCTTTTGAATAATGCCTGCACTCCGCAGCAATCATCCCCTACATCTGTCAGCAAAACATGCTTGATACCGCAGAAAGGTCTGCCGTCGATGGTCACGATATCGCCGGGCTTGAACGGGATGCTTATATTCAAATTAATGCCATCCCACGAGTAATGATCATCACTGTCGCAATAGAAACCGTGATCACTCATAGACAGGCCTTTATCGAAATAGCAGATCTCGTCAGCTACCATATAATATGTGTATGAATTGAAATAACTACCATCATCCTTTGGTTCATACAGTTCTATTGAATACCACCAGTCATAATCAAACCTGTGCTCCCAAAGGCTCTCTTCTTTAGGCAACTCACAGCAATCTCGGATGTAACTTATTGCTTTCCTTAAATCAGTACATGGTCCAATACATTCATGGTCAGGCTCTTCATTTCCATCTCTTACTTCAGTACCTTCAAGGAAGAAAATGAAAAACTGACCGGGCTTCAGATCCAAAGCATTCAGCGCCTCTTTGATATCCCGATACGACGCTTCATCCACCTCTTTCATTAG
>JBGUME010000035.1:0-7736 GCA_045116695.1 Anaerovoracaceae bacterium
AATCAACGCATTATTGTAAGAGGGAAAAAAAATAAATGGAAACTAGACAAGACAAGCTTTTGAGGCTTGCGTCCGAGATGGCGAACAAAGGCGAACTGAAGATCACTCCGGATTGCGCAGAGTATCAGCTGCTCGACTATCTGCTGACAGATGAACAACTCGCTGTGATGAGCGAAATGAAGCTCGTAATGCCATCCACTGCCAGAGGACTGGCAAAGAAGACGGGAATGCCTGTCGCGAAAGTCAAAAGGATACTCGAGGAATGTGCCGATAATGCCTACTTCATGGATGTGAAGCTTGGCAAGGGCGGCGCCAAGATCTACCTGCTCGTTCCTTTCGCGCCTGGAATCTTTGAGTTCCAGCTGGCAAGAAGCAATGAGTATAACGAATCTCATCCTGAGATCTCGTACTTGTTCCAGAGGCATGCCTTCGAATCGTATGGACAGGTAGCTGCATCGATGCCTATGGGCGTCGGCATCATGAGAGTAGTACCGGTAGAGAGCGCTCTGCCGGCAGGAACCAAGGTCATGACCATGGAGAGACTCAGCACACTGATCGAGACGACGGTAGGCGGAGCGTTCTGCAGAGTGCCGTGCCAGTGCCGCAGGGTCCGCCGCATCATGGGCGAGGGCACAGGCGACCTCGAAGACGGAATGTGCATCTACATGGGTCTGCTCGCTGAGACGATGATCCGCCACGGCCGCGGAGAGAAGCTCACCAAGGAACAGGTCTATGAGCATCTCGAAAGAACAGAAGCGCTTGGCTGCATCCACCAGATCACCACGCTCGAGAGCGGCATCTCGTTCGCGATCTGCAACTGCCAGCCGCAGAGCTGCATGGCCATCGGAAGCGCCACATACTACGGAGCGCCTAACATGGTACGCAGCAACTATGTCGCCGAGATCGACAAGGAAAAGTGCGTGGCCTGCGGACAGTGTGTAGAGACTTGCGCAAACAACGCTCTCAGGCTTGGACAGAAGATCTGCTCAAAGACACCTATCGTTCAGATCCCTACAGAACTTCCGGATGAGCAGGAGTGGGGTCCGGAAAGATACGATGCCGATTACAGAGATCACAGAAAGAACGTGGTCGAGACGGGCACGTCGCCTTGCAAGACCACATGCCCTGCGCATATCGCGATACAGGGATACATAAGACTTGCGGCTCAGGGCAAGTATATGGAAGCCCTGGAGCTCATAAAGAAAGAAAACCCGCTGCCTGCAGTCTGCGGACGCATCTGCCCGCATAACTGCGAAAACGAGTGCACAAGAGGCGAGATCGACAAGGCCGTTGCCATCGACGAGATCAAGAGATTCATCGCCGACAGAGAGATCGAGGCTTCGCAGAGGTTCATCCCTCGCAAGCTCTGGGATCACGACAAGAAGATCGCCGTCATCGGCTCCGGCCCGGCGGGAATCTCCTGCGCGTACTATCTGGCAGCAGGCGGTTACAAGGTAACTGTATTTGAAAAGGAAAAGAGGCCTGGCGGAATGCTGGTGAACGGCATCCCTGCATTCAGGCTTGAGAAGGACGTTGTTGAGGCTGAGATCGACGTGCTCAGAGCTCTCGGAGTCGAGTTCAGATGCGGCGTTGATGTCGGGACAGACGTCACCATCCCGCAGCTGCGTGAAGAGGGCTTTGAGGCGTTCTACCTCGGCATCGGCCTGCAGGGCTGCGGCAAGCTGGGCATCCCTGGCGATGACGCTGAGGGAGTCATCCCGGGTGTTGAGTTCCTGAAGGACATCAACCGCGGCAATGACGTCAAGCTCAGCGGCGATGTGGTAGTCATCGGCGGCGGAAGCATAGGAGCTGACGTTGCGCGTACGGCAAAGAGATACGGCGCAAAGAGGGTCGACCTTTACTGCCTCGAGTCCTACGATGAAATGCCTATGGGTGAAGAGGACCAGGCATACTGCAAAGAGGACGGCATCACGATCCACGACGGATGGGGCCAGACCGAAGTCGTCACGACAAAGGCCGGCAAGGTCAGTGGCATCAAGTTCCGCAAGTGTGTGAGCGTCAAGAACGCTGAGGGCAGATTCGATCCTAAATTTGATGATAATGTCACGGAAGAAGCGAAGTGCAGCACTGTTCTGTACTGCATCGGCCAGAGACCTGACTGGGGCAAGCTGCTCACAGGCGTAAACGTCGAGCTTACGGAAAGAGGCTTCGTCAAGGCAGATCCTCTGACATATCAGACAAGCGAGCCTGACATCTTCGCGGGCGGTGACATCTACACGGGACAGAAGTTCTGCATCGATGCCATCGCTGCAGGCAAGGAGGCTTCGATCTCTATCAACCGCTTCGTATGGCCGGGTCACAGCCTGACTCTCGCGAGAGACAAGAGAGAGTACACGGCGCTCGACAAATCCGATCTCGACTTCGATCACATCAGCTGGCACAACATCAAGCGTCAGGTGCCTGGTGTCGATAAGGCAAAGGTAGGCACAAAGCGCAATGAGAGCCTCACGTTCACAGAGGAGCAGCTGAAGGCTGAGACAGCGCGCTGCCTCGGATGCGGAGCTACTCAGGTAGACCAGAACAGATGCATCGGATGCGGAGTCTGCACAACAAGGTGCAAATTCGACGCTATCCACCTGATCAGGAAGTTTGATGAGCCGGTACACTCGATCCGTTTCCGCGGACCTTACGTTGAGAAATACCGCAAGGACCGTGAGATGAAGATCGCAGTCAAGAAGTTCATAAAGGAAGACAACAACAGAGGCGACGCAAGCAAGCGTTAAAGGAGCAAGAATGCACGAACTTACGCTGCTCTACGGCGTTGTCGATAAAGTTGGAGAAGTAGTAAAAGATAACGGCCTCGATCACGTGGATGCCATTGTCGTCGAGGTCGGCGAGGCTACTTCTGTGATCCCGGAGTTTTTGCAGGACGGTTACGAGGTCATCTCAGATGACTATGACTTTCTGCGGGGATCGGAGCTCATCATTGAGCGGATCAAGGCTGTCGGGCGCTGCCGCGTGTGCGGCGCGGAATTCCCGATAGTTGCCAACAAGGGGCTTTGCCCTGAGTGCGGCAGTTTTGACAAGGACATAATAGAAGGCGCGGACTTCTTTATAAAGGAAGTCCGCGTCATGGAAAAACAATAGGGGCTAAAGAGGGACAGGTCTTTTATGGCGGCATTCTACATGATACTTAAAATGTCAGCAATCACGTTGGTATACGTTATACTGACATTTTTGGTATGGAGAAATCTTAAGGATAGGGAGATCACGTTCGATATCAAGATCGCGATCGGTCTTTTCTACGGCATCCTTTCCATCATGTCGACCCACTTCGCCATTGACTACGGCGACATGCTGCTCAACGTGCGAGATTTGGGACCGATGTGCGCGGGCCTGTTCTTCGATCCGCTGTCTGGCATTATTGCCGGTCTGATCGGCGGTATTGAGCGTTACATTGTGGGCACATATTTCGGAATCGGCGAGTATACCCGCATAGCGTGCAGCGTGTCCACCTGTCTTGCCGGTTTCTTCGCAGCGTTCATGCGCGTCTTCATTTTCAAGGAGAAAAAGCCTTCGGTCACATACGCGTTCTTCATGGGAGCGGTCATCGAAGTCTTCCACATGTACGTGGTGCTGATCACGCACAGGAATGACATGAGCATGGCGTTCTATGTCGTGAGAATCTGTTCGGGGCCGATGATCATCTTCAGCGGCCTGGGATTGGCGCTTATATCAGCGGCCATCAAGAAGAGCCTGGGCGAAACACACAGCCCGTTCAAAGCGATCCCGCCGCGTGAGGTGCCTGTCTCCAACAAGTTCCAGGTATGGCTGTTTGGGGTCACTGTCACGGTGCTTGCCATCAACTTCGGCTTTACCTATGCCATGCAGACACAGTCGGCGCTGCAGTCGGCGAAGGTCGACCTAAAGACGGCAGGCATGGACATAAACAAGTCTGTCAGCTGGATCCACGAACGCGGAGGCAATACCGAGAATTACGCTCATCATGTAGGCATGTCCGGCACGTTTGTCGTGCTTGACGAGGACGGCAATCTGATTGCCGGCACTCAGGGCGACAAGTATTACAATGATCAGGTCAGGCAGCTCATCGACATGCATGAAAACAACGAACTCTTCTCGGCTAACATCTACGGAGAAGACGCGCTGTGCATGGTGCACAGGTCGGATGAGGGCCTCACTATATTTGCGCAGATCCCGGAAGTTGAGGTCTACGAAGCGCGTGATATGCAGGCTTACGAGACGATGCTGGCCGACATCCTGCTGCTTACTATCATCTACGTCCTGATATCCCTTCTGGTGCAGGGCATGGTAGTGGATAATCTGCTGCGGGTGACCGAGTCGCTGGGCAAGATCACACTGGGCGATTTGGAAGAAAAGGTCAACGTATACAACTCGTCCGAGTTCGCTTCACTTTCCGACGACATCAATCTCACGGTGGACGTGCTGAAGGGGTACATAGATGCCGCCGAGAAGCGTATGGAGGAAGAGCTTGCGCTGGCGCACAACATTCAGGACTCGGCCCTGCCAAAGAACTTCAAGTT
The DNA here is from genome assembly GCA_045116695.1 of Anaerovoracaceae bacterium. Classification (GTDB taxonomy): domain Bacteria; phylum Bacillota; class Clostridia; order Peptostreptococcales; family Anaerovoracaceae; genus Crickella. Next base: position 4,524 of record JBGUME010000035.1, read on the forward strand.
CGCGCACAAGGGCTTTGAGATCTACGCGACCATGGATCCTGCCAAGGAGGTAGGCGGAGATTTCTACGACTTCTTCTTTGTTGACGCGGAGAAGATGGCTCTGGTCATAGCCGACGTGTCCGGCAAGGGCATACCGGCAGCGCTCTTCATGATGCGCAGCAAGACGGCCATCCGCAGTCTTGCGGAGAGCGGCGCAGAGCCGGCTGTGGTCCTTGAGAAGGTCAACGAGGAATTATGTGAGGGAAACGACATCAACATGTTCGTAACAGTATGGATGGGCATCATAGACCTGAAGACGGGCGTGATGAGATGCGTCAATGCGGGGCATGAATATCCTGCGATAATGCATGGGGATGGTTTATTCGAATTGTTGAAAGACACGCACCGTCCGCCGCTTGGCGCGATGGCAGAGCTCACTTTCGAAGAGTACGAACTGCAGCTTGATCCGGGTGATGTCCTGTACGTTTATACGGACGGAGTGCCTGAATCGATCAATACCGCTGAAGAGCAGTACGGTACCGACCGCATGCTCACTATCCTCAACGCCAACAGGGGCGTTCCGATGATAGCTATGCTGGCAGACGTCAAGGAGGATATGGATGCGTTCGTTGGAGAAGCCGAGCAGTTCGATGACATAACCATGATGGGCTTCCGCTACAACGGTCCTCAATAGGATCTGCATTAAACAAAAAGCAAAGATGTAAGGGAGTTTTCGGTATGAAAGCAGTAGTTTTTCTGGGAGATGGATTTGAAGAATGTGAAGCACTGATAGTGGTCGATATCCTGCGCCGGGCAGGTGTTGAGACGACCATGGCTTCAGTCATGGGAAGGCTGCAGGTGGATTCATCGCGCCATATCAAGGTGATGGCAGATGCTCTTGCGGAAGATGTTGATTTTGATCCTGTCGATCTGATTGTCCTGCCGGGCGGACGTCTTGGTGTAGAAAACCTGAGCGAAAGCGCAGTCGTAAAAGAGCAGTGCGGGGAATTTGCGGCAAACAAGCATTTAGCGGCCATATGTGCAGCTCCTTGGCTTTTGGCATCTATGGGTTTACTGGAAGGCAGGAAAGCAACATGCCATCCTGACTTTGAAGGCGAGATGGAGGGAGTGATACTCACAGGCGAAAGCGTTGCAGCTGATGGAAACCTGATCACAGGTCAGGGGTTGGGCGCGTCTTTCGACTTTGCTTTTGAACTTGTAAAGATTCTGGTCGGCGAGGACAAAGCAGATCAGATCAGAAAGGCGATCTGCTACAGATATTGAATTGCGTGGCTTCTGAGTCGGAAATAGAGTATAAAAAAACGGCCGGCTGGCCGTTTTTTGGTGTCCCAGAGTCGAGTGTAATAGAACTGGAGCTTGGATTATTGTTGAAATACTTTTCGATGTCGGCAACTTCGTGGTTTGAGACCTTGCCTTTCCGGCCTGAATGGTTCAGAAATATGCTGAAGTGATCATCATATAGATATATACGGTCTATGAGCGTGTTCACCAATAGCTTCTGATACTCAAGGTCATCACGACTTCCAAGTTTTATTGATCTCATAAAGATACGAATGAGATCAGGCTCTATAATCCTTTGCTTTGCTTGTTCTTTCTGCAACAGCCTATTTAGCTCTTCGAGCTCATCCTCTCGTTGCTTCAGTCTGTTTACTATTCTTGCGGAATTCACACCTTCTTCGAGCTGATCCAGCAGGACTTCTATTTTACTTTCAATAGATTTGATCTTTTCGCGCAAGCTGATTGTAGTAGGACTTTCCTGATCCATATGGTTTTGTTCTTCAACCGCTTTTATGATATTATCTATCATTTCCTCGGATATGAGGTCGCGACAGGCGTCAAGAACAAGCGGCTCTATGACATCCTTTCTGACATTCTTCTTGTTACATTTCTTAGGAGAGTTCAGACACTTATAGTACCGATAGGTCTTGCCTGTACTTGAGGTACCTGAGACGCCATCCATAGGATCTTTGCAATGTCCACAGAACAACTTCCCGGAAAGAAGATAATCTTCAATAGCAGGTCGATGCCCGTGCTTACGTTTTCGTGTGATCTCCTGAACTTCTTCAAAGAGTTCATCGCTGATTATACGAGGGACACCGCCCGGGATACGTACATCTTTGTAAATGTAGATACCTTTGTACATTTCGTTATGAAGGACGGTGGATAACGAGCCTCGTTTAAACTGATTCCCAAGCTGGGTTTTGATGCCTCTGTCATTGAGATCATCCATTACAGATTTTATTGTTTCACCTGAAGCTACACGCTCATATATCTCGAGCACTATCGGAGCTCTTTGCTCATCCAGAATAAAGTGGTCATTTTCATCGACGGCATATCCCAATGGGACAGTGCTGCCGTTGTATTTACATTGCGCTGCTCTCTGGAGCATTCCACGAGTTACTTTTTCGGAAAGCTGAGCACTGAACCACTGGCTGATAGTCTCAAGCATACCCTCTGTGATGATGCCGGAGCTATCTGAGGCAATGTTCTCTTTGGCAGATATAACTCTTACTCCGTTGTCGGCAAGTATCTTCTTGTAGTAACCGGAATCATTCTTGTTGCGAGCAAAGCGATCCAGCTGGTATACAAGTATGACTTCAAAGTTGCCAAATTCGCTGTCAGCGATCATACGCAAAAATTCCGGTCGCCTGTCGGTCTTCGCACTCTGCGCCCGGTCGATATATTCCTGAACGATAAGAAGATCATTGGAAGCCGCATAGCGCTGGCATTCCTCAATCTGTCCCTCGATGGACATCTCATTCTGCTTATCTGAACTGTATCTTGCGTATATTACTGCGTTTTTCATAGAAACCTTTCTGCAAATGGTCATTTAGTCAGTTTCTTTTCATCATTTTTTATTCTGCGCTCAATTTTCTTTGTGTCTTCCGCAGGAGGCAATTCTTCAGGTAATATGCCTCGCTCGCCCAGCATCTTCCTGACGCTAGTGTTGTTGTCAACATGCTCTGCAGTTATAGGAGCTTCTCCATAAAGATCATTTCGCTCAACATTGAGATTAGTCATTTCTGTAGCAAGATTTTTCGCAGCCAATGTAACATCAGGGAGTCGATCAGCAAGCGGGCCACTCTTGATACCGTATTTGTCTTTCATATCTTGAGTTGTATGACCCCCAAACAATGCCGTGTCACCCTTAGAGCGAATTCTGCCGAAGCCTTTCTCATCCACACCACGTTCGTATATGTTCTTGGATAAACG
>JBGUME010000036.1:0-6474 GCA_045116695.1 Anaerovoracaceae bacterium
ACTGTCCCGGCGATTATCCATAATATGAATGGTATCGAATAGCTTTTTTTCTTTACGGTCATAGATCGAGTTCGATGGCGGATTCCGCCTCGTTTTTAGGTTTATGCATTATCTGTATGTTTTCCGGATCGACTTTCATGCCGATCTTCTCACCCACGTCATGCTGGTCATAGTTCTGCAGCAGCCATTCTACCTTGCCGTGTTCGCTCTGCACCAGCATCTCGTAGTGTACGCCGATGAACAGCTTGGAAATGATGGTCCCGTTCCACTGTCCCTTGCCGTAAGGCACTATATCGATGTCCTCAGGCCTTATTACGACGTCGACCCTGCGGCGCGGCGGGAAGCCTTCTTCCTTACCGTCGATGCACGGATAGTCGATGCCGTCTATGCGCACTACCTTCTCATCCACCATCTGGCCGGACAGGATGTTGCTGTCGCCTATGAAGTCGGCAACAAAAGCGTTGACCGGCTCATCGTAGATCTCCTGCGGAGTGCCCTCCTGCTGGATATAGCCCTCGTTCATGACGACCACCTTGTCGGACATCGTCAGGGCTTCTTCCTGGTCATGAGTGATGTAGATGAACGTGATGCCAAGCTCCTTTTTGAGACGCACCAGCTCATACTCCATCTCCTGACGGAGCTTCAGATCGAGTGCGCCAAGCGGCTCGTCAAGGAGCAGCACTCTCGGCTCGTTCACGATGGCTCTCGCCATGGCTATCCTCTGCTGCTGACCGCCCGAAAGCTGGTCTATGCGCCGGTTCTCGAATCCCTTAAGATTGACGAGCTTCAGAGCGTTCGCCACTTTTTTCTTTATCTCATCCTCCGGTCTGTTCTTGACCCTGAGGCTGAAAGCTATGTTTTCGCCCACGCTCATGTGCGGGAAGAGCGCGTAGTTCTGGAACACCGTATTGACCGGTCTCTGGTTTGCAGGCATGTCCGTGATGTCCTTGCCCTCGAAATACACCCTGCCCTGATCAGGCTTCTCGAAACCCGCGATTATGCGCAGAGTCGTCGTTTTTCCGCAGCCGGAAGGACCCAGCAGTGTAACGAATTCGTTCTCGTCAACGCTGAGGTCTATGCCGTTCAGCACCATGGTGTCATCAAAACTTTTAACTATTCCTTCAAGTCTTATCAGTTCGCCCAATGAAGTTCCCTTTCTTTTAAAAAATGGGTTTTAGCCAAAACTTATTCTGTCTTCAGTCCGAGTTCGTCGAGCACCTCCAGAACAGATTCCATCTGTGTGCCCTCGTTGAACTCTATCTTGCCCATATCCGCCTCCTGCGAAAGGACAGGATCTATCGGAAGTCTCTCAAGAAGCTTGAGGCCGTACTCAGCCGCGACTTCTTCTGCCTTGCTGGCTCCGAACATCTCTATCTTGCGTCCGCAGTCCGGGCATGTGATATAACTCATGTTCTCAACGATTCCGAGAACAGGTATGTTCATGAGTTTTGCCATCTTTACGGCCTTGCCGACTATCATGCTGACAAGATCCTGAGGCGATGTGACCACGATGATGCCGTCTACAGGGAGCGACTGGAATACTGTCAGAGGCACGTCGCCTGTCCCCGGCGGCATGTCTATGAAGAGGACGTCAAGGTCTCCCCAGCATACATCGGTCCAGAATTGCTCAACGACTCCGCCGATGACCGGTCCTCTCCAGACTACAGGGTCTGTCTCATTCTCTACAAGCAGATTGATGGACATCATCTTGATATCCAGAGGTGTCTCCTCCGGAAGGATACCGTAATCGCTTCCGTAAGCCTTCGTCTTTACGCCAAACATCTTAGGTATGGACGGACCGGTGATATCCGCGTCCATGATGCCTGTCTTGAAGCCGTTTCTTGTGGCAGCGATAGCAGAAAGCGCCGTTACCATCGACTTTCCTACTCCGCCCTTGCCGGATACTACGGCTATGACCTTTTTGATCGAGCTGTTTGGATTGAGCTCGGCTTTCTGGATACCGCCGTCTCTGGACGGGCAGTCCGCTCCGCAGCTGCTGCAGTCATGCGTGCAGTCCTCAGGAGCTGCTCCGCCCTCATGTCCGCCTTCGTGCATGCAGAAATTCCTGTACTTGTTGATCATCTTATTTCCTCCGTTTGTATGTTTTTTACTCCCCGGCGAGAGTCTTCATCTCGCTCATCATGCCGCCAAACACGGCATCCTGGAGCTGTTCATTGTCCTTTATATTTGCTATCCACTCTCCGTTATCGAGCGGCTTTACACAGACTATGTCCACATCCTTGATGCTCTCTTTCTTATCGAGAGCCGCAAGCTTCGCGAACAGTTCTTCGTAAAATACGCTAAGATCCTCATCTTCGCTCAGCGAGTCGCCGTGTTCTCTGAGATAGTACGTCCACTCGGCGAGGTAGGCTCTTCCGAAGTCATATGTCTTTATCCTTACAGTGACAGTCGTGTGGTCTCCTTCTTCCTTCACTCCTATAAGCTCATAGTCGAAGTCTCTGAGCTTTTTGAGGAAAGCATCAAAGTTGTCCTTTCCCTCATCGGAAAGCAGCTTCTCCATGTCAGACACCTCGCTTCCGACCGATTCCGAAGTCTTGAGAGACTCCAGCTCCCTGGCCACCTTCTTCTCGGGCTCGGTCTTGGCGGCGCAGCCGGCAGTTATCAGGACGCACAGCAAAAGAGCAAGGAGAGAAGCTGCCCTCTTCATCCTATTCAGTTTTGCTGTTCTTTCCTCTTTCATTACTGTCTCTTTACCACTTTGCGCGTCTCGCCGTCAAATATCGTTATGCCGGCTTTGTCCATCGCCGGCAGGAACTCCGCAGCGTATTTGCGCGAGGTCCCAAGTCTGTCCCTGTACTCCGCAAGTGTGAAGCCGCCGTAGAACGACCTTGCCGCTTCTACCGCTCTGTCCCAGGCTTTGCCTGATATGTAGTACGAAGGATTGACCTTGTATATCTTTCCTTCTCCTTCGAGGTCCTCAAGTATGGCCCGGACTATCCTGCCGTCCTTATACAGAGCGAACACCTCATCATTTTTGATCATCTCAATGCCGGCTTCTTCATACATGCCGGCTATCTTATCTTTCAGCGCCTTCTGCTCTTCAGTGTACTCGATGCTGAATCCGCTTATGGCTATGGACTTTCCCCGGTCTTCTATTACGCCCCGGTTCAACATGTACTTTACGAATGCCTGGACCAGCTTGTCATCCTCCGTGAACCATCTCTCCTTAAGTCTCGAGAGGAGTTCCTGGCGGGGTATGCCGTCTGCCAGCGGATTATCCGCGTGGTAGTCTTCAGCCATCCTGATCATGTCATCTTTGAGGCGATCCAATTTGACATCGTTCACCAGAGTATCATCCGGAAGAACGGTCAGAGCGCCTGCTTTGATGCCCTTTTCCTCAGCCTCTTTCATCTCGCTGTCAAGGAGTCCCAGCTCGCGGGCCAGCTCCTTCTGCCTTACAAAGCGTCTTTCGCCTGCCTTAGCGTAGATGATCTCCCCGGCCGTGCCCTTTGACAGCACTTCCATGCCGGCAAGTACTTCGGGCCTGTTCCTCTTATGCTTTGCCGGCTGAGCGTCCAGTATGCGGCCGCCTCCGACCGTGATCACAGGCGAGTAGAATCTGATGATGAACCTGTCTCCGCGCCTTACTGCCGTCGGCTCCTCGAGTCTCAGCTGAGCGTAGCATGTCTCGCCCGCGGATATCGCGTCCCTGTCAAGCAGTATCACCTTGCAGAGCACTTCATCCGATCCGCAGTACAGGTGCACCCTGCTGTTGTTCAAGACGACTCTGTCAGTCGAGCTGAACATTCCGATCTCAGCGTCTATCATGCTTGTGACGGTGACGGCGTCAGGATAAGCTAACACATCGCCCCTGTCTATATCATCTTTGGTGATGCCGGACAGGTTTATCGCAGTCCTCTGTCCCGCAACGGCTGTATCCGTGTCTTTTCCGTATGTCTGTATGCCTCTGACCTTTGCCTTTGTACCCTTAGGGTAGATGATCACATCATCTCCAACCTTTACGCTGCCGTCCATAAGCGTTCCCGTTATGACAGTGCCGAAGCCCTGCATCGTGAACACCCTGTCCACCGGCAGCCTGAAGAGTTCTTTCTCTTCACGGCGTTTGTTCTTTCTGTCGCACTTGGCTATGATCTCCGCCTTGAGTTCTTCAAGGCCTTCGCCTGTCACGCCGCTGACCGGGATGACCGGTTTCCCTTCAAGGAAGGATCCTTTGAAGTAATCATCGACTTCCTCAAGAAGCATCTCGAGCCAGTCCTCCTCGACCATGTCTTTCTTGGTCACGGCGATTATGCCGTCATCTATGCCGAGTGACTGGAGTATCTCGAAGTGTTCCCTTGTCTGAGGCATAATTCCCTCATCGGCAGCCACTACGAAGAGCACGAAGTCTATGCCGCCTATGCCCGCAAGCATGTGCTTTATGAATTTCTCATGCCCGGGTACATCGATGACTCCGATGTTGTATCCGCCATCGTTAGGTATGTGGGCAAAGCCCAGTTCTATGGTGATGCCGCGCTTTTTCTCTTCTTCCAGCCTGTCAGTATCGATGCCGGAGAGCGCCTTTATGAGCGTCGTCTTTCCGTGGTCGACATGACCGGCCGTGCCGATGATTATATTCTTCATTTTCTGAGCGCCTCTGCGACAGTTTCAAGCTCGTCTTCCGCTATTGTGCGTACGCAGAGCAGCAGTCTGTCTTCATTTATGCGGGCCACTACCGGCACTTCCGCCTTACGGAGCTTCCTCTCGGTCCTGTCAGCTGACTTCATGCCGTCCTTTACCGAGACGGCCCATCCAGGGAGTCTCACCATAGGAGCCGATCCGCCGCCTATCTGGTCTTCTACCGGCACAAGCTCGAGCGTGAGAGCCGGATTCACCCTCTTGATGGCGTCCGCGAGTCTTTCAGCCCTGGCTCTCATTTCCTCGCCGGAAGCGGCGATCATATTGAGCACCGGGATATCCCTCAGGGCCACCTTAGGGTCTCTGTATTTCATGAGCGTCGCTTCGAGCGCGGCAAAGGTCATCTTATCTACCCTCATCGCCCTCGCGAGCGGATGCTTCTTCATTGCTTTGATGTATTTCTTTTTGCCTACGATGATACCGGCCTGAGGGCCGCCGAGCAGCTTGTCGCCGCTGAAGAGCATCACATCGATACCTGTTGCCAGTGACGCCGGGATGTTAGGCTCGCTCAGTCCGTATTCCGACATGTCAAGCATCAGGCCGTTTCCCATGTCGAAGATGACCGGAAGATCGTGCTTTTTGCCTATCTCCACGAGTTCCTCAAGGCTCGCTTCTTCAGTGAATCCGACTATGTCGTAATTGGACTTGTGCACCTTCATCAGCGCGCCAGTCTCAAAGCGCATGCCGCCTCTCGGGTCCATGCCGTACATGGCATCCTCAGCCTGTTCTTTCGTGATTATCGCGTTCTCGTAGTCGGATGCCTTTGTCTTATTGCTGGTGCCTACCTCCTGAAGATAAGCTCCCGACTGCATCATGATGTCAGGGATCCTGAAGGCACCGCCTATCTCGACGAGCTCTCCCCTGGATACCACTATCTCCTTGCCTGCGCCCATCGTGGCCAGGACTATCATCGTGGCGGCCGCGTTGTTGTTGACCACCATGGCGTCTTCCGCGCCTGTGAGCTCTGCTATAAGCTCGCTCACAAGATCGTGGCGCGAGCCGCGCTTTCCCTTAGGCACGTTATATTCAAGGTCGGAATAGCCTCTCGATACTCTCGCTACGTTCTCGACGGCGTCCCTGCAGAGAGGCGCCCTTCCGAGATTAGTGTGGAGTATGGTGCCGGTCGCGTTGATCAGAGGATAGAGATTGAGCTCTTCATCACGCAGGACTTTCGATTCCGCTGCCTTTGCAACAGCTTCTATCTCAAGCGCTGACACGTCGAATTCCTCTGCCTTTTTGTCGCTGAGATCCAGTATGGAAGCTCTCAGTCCGGCTATCACCGAGCGAACGGCTTCAGTGACCATAAGGTCGCCTTTCTCTTCTGACAATACAACAAGAGACTCCTGCTTAAGCACCTCATCGATCTTAGGGAGTCCTCTCAGTAATTCTTTCTTTGTCATGGCATCGACCTCCGTAATCATTTTGGCGGGAGTACGTGGGAATCGAACCCACCCGGGAGGCTACCAACCCCCTGCAAACGGTTTTGAAGACCGCGAGGCACACCAGCACCTATCTACCCCCAGGTCGCGGTACAAGCAGCACAAAATCAGTGCTGACCGCACTCAAAAAATTATACTAAAAAAGCGCCGCTCATTCAACAGTGCGGCGCTTGTTTTTGCGCAGTTTCAGATGAACCACTCTATGCTCTCCTCAAGCAGTTTTCTGTCCTTGGAACGATGCTGTCCGCAGGCGTTGGTAACGATGGTCTCGCCCGGCTCCAGCGACTGTGTCAGCCAGACGTTGCCGCCTACCACGCAGTCGTCTCCGATCTTTGTGTCGCCGCCGAGTATGGTCGCTCCGGCATAGATGATGACATTG
>JBGUME010000037.1:0-2750 GCA_045116695.1 Anaerovoracaceae bacterium
ATAGCCGCGTATAAGCGCGGCACGGCAGTCGACAGCACGCTCAGCGTACTGGCTACTCTGGGAATAGCCGTACCGAGTTTCGTTATCTGCACCGTACTCATGTACTTTTTCGGTGTAAAACTCGGCTGGCTTCCGACACTGGGACTGACAACGCCTAAGCACTATATCATGCCGGTATTCGCCCTCGCGGCATATCCGACATCATATATCACGAGGCTGATGAGATCATCCATGCTCGACGTACTAGGACAGGACTACATGAGAACAGCCAAGGCAAAGGGCCTTTCTCAGAGAGTCTCGCTCTTTAAGCACGCCCTGCGTAACGCGATTCTGCCGGTCATCACATACCTGGGACCAATGATCGCTTACACGCTGGTCGGAAGCTTTATCGTAGAGAAGATCTTCACGATCCCGGGACTGGGCGGCGAGTTCATCAAGGCCATCAACGGACGTGACTATACGATGATCATGGGCACCACGATCTTCCTTGCTGTGTTCATGGTAATAATGCTGCTGATCGTCGACATCATCTACACGATAGTCGACCCTAGGATCAAGCTTAAGTAAGGGGAGGTGGAGACAATGACTACAAAGAATCCGCTGAGCCTTCAGAGGCTTTTCGATCCGGAAGACTTCCTGCCGGCAACAAATGAAGAAAAAGAAAGCCTTGTCGTGATGAGAGAGAGCGTGGGCTTCTGGCGCGACGGCGCAAGGAGACTCCGCAAAAACAAGGTGGCAATGACATGCCTCTTTGTCATCATTATCATCATGATATTCGCGTTTATAGTACCGTCGTTCTATCCGTACACCTACAGCCAGCAGATACAGGGCGCAAACAATATGAAGCCGTTCGAGTTTTCTGCTGAGGAGCAGGCAAGGATTGCCGCGGGCGAGCATTTATTCCCGCACATCTTCGGCACGGACAAGATGGGCCGTGACTATGCGATCCGCGTCATGATGGGAAGCCGCATCTCGCTGCTGGTAGGAATGGTGGCTGCGGTAATCATTCTTATCATCGGTTCCATATACGGATCTATCGCCGCGTTTGCCGGAGGCTGGGTCGACCTTGTGATGATGCGTATCGTAGATATCATTTATACGATACCTGACATCCTGCTGATAGTACTTTTGTCATTCGCGTTCAAGGCGCCGCTCAAATCACTGGCGCAGGTCAGGGGATTCCACTGGCTGGGCATAATGGGCGAGAACCTGGTCAGCATCTTCGTTGTATTCGCGCTGCTGTACTGGGTAGGAATGGCACGTATGGTAAGGTCGCAGATCCTGCAGCTAAAGGAGAGCGAATATGTTACAGCTGCCAAGGCACTCGGCGCGTCAAGCGGGCGCATAATCAAAAAGCATCTGCTGACCAACTGCATTGGAACGCTGATCGTCATCACGACACTGCAGATCCCGTCATCGATATTCACGGAGAGCTTCCTGTCCTTCCTCGGTCTCGGAGTCGCGGTGCCTATGCCTTCGCTCGGAAGCCTTGCAAGTGAGGCCATCAACGGCATCAATACATATCCGTACCTGCTCTTTATACCGTCGATCGTGATTTCTCTGATCATCCTGAGCTTCAACCTGCTTGGAGACGGTCTCAGAGATGCCTTCGATCCTAAGCTGAAGAACTAGAAAGGAGGAAGGTCATGGCAGAGAATACCAACAAAGAAAAGATCCTGGTAGATATAGAACATGAACGTCTTTCTTTCTTCACTCCGGTAGGCGAGGTCAAGGCGCTTAACGACGTGTCGTTCAAAATGAAAGAGGGCGAGGTGCTCGGGATCGTAGGAGAATCCGGCTCAGGCAAGTCGGTAACGGCTTACAGTCTGATGGGCCTCACGGCGTATCCGGGCAAACTCATCGGGGGAACTCTGGACTTCAACGGTCACAGGATAAACGACCTGACAGAGGCCGAATTCCGCGAGATCAGAGGAAACGAGATATCCATCATCTTTCAGGACCCGATGACATCGCTCAACCCTGTATATACAGTAGGAAATCAGATCGAAGAAGTTATCAAGCTTCATACCGATAAGAATAAAGAAGAAGCCAGAGCGCGCGCTATAGAACTCCTGACTCTGGTAGGGATCAACGAGCCTGAAAAAAGACTCAAGCAATATCCGCACGAACTTTCCGGTGGAATGCGTCAGCGTGTAATGATCGCTATCGCACTCGCGTGTGAGCCTAAGCTGCTGATCGCAGATGAACCTACGACGGCGCTCGACGTTACGATCCAGGCGCAGATCCTCGAACTTATGATGGAGCTGCGTGAGAAACTGGGAATGGCCATCATCATGATCACACATGACCTCGGCATCGTAGCCAGCATGTGTGAAAAGATCGCGGTAATGTACGCGGGCCACATCGTCGAATACGGCACGACGGATGACATCTTCTACAACCCTAAGCATGAGTACACAAAGGGACTCATCAAGAGCATCCCGAGACTTGACGCGAAGGATCACGAGAGACTGGTCCCTATCGAGGGTACACCGGTAGACATGCTCAATCCGCCGGCAGGCTGCCCGTTCGCTCCTAGATGCGACAGCTGCATGAAGATCTGCCTCAGGGAGATGCCTCCGGTCACATTCTTCAGTGACGTGCACTATACACAGTGCTGGCTCAATCAGAAGGCTGAAGCAGAAGCTGCAGCAGTGAAAGGAAAGGAGGCCGCGGATGAGTAATTATCTGTTAGAAGTTGAACATCTGCAGAAGCATTTCCCTATCAAAGGCGGCGGTTTCGGCAAGAA
>JBGUME010000038.1:0-2801 GCA_045116695.1 Anaerovoracaceae bacterium
TGCCGTCAGATGACGGATTCTCTGCATTCGTTGAAAAGAACAGCTACTGGCTGTACGACTATATAGCTTTTGAATTACTGAAGAACGCGAATGACGGCAAGCACTGGTATGAGTGGCCTGATGAATACAGAAAGGTGAAGGCTCAGGAGTATCTTGCTTCGCTGACAGCTGACCAAAAGACCAAGGCCCGGGAACTAGCGTTAGAACAGTACTGGTTCGACTCGCAATGGAACGATCTCAAGGCTTACGCCAATTCAAAGGGCGTACGCATGATGGGGGATCTTCCTATGTACATGGCTCCTGATTCTGCTGACGTGTGGGCTAATAAGCAAGTCTTCAGAATAGATGAAGACGGCAGAAAGAAAGTGCATGCGGGAGTCCCGCCTGACATGTTCAGCAAGGACGGCCAGGACTGGGGCAATCCTCTGTATGACTGGGAAGCTCTGAAAGCCGATGGCTATAAATGGTGGCTAGGCCGCATAAGGCAGTGCGCTGAGAGATTTGATATCCTCAGATTTGACCATTTCAGAGGTCTGTCAGAATACTTTGCCATACCGGATGATGGCAAGCCGAAGGATGGCTTCTGGCAGCACAGCGCGGGACTGGCGTTCATCGCTGCTATGAGGGACATGCTGAAAACTGAGGGCTTTGGCCTCAAGCTGCTGATGGAAGATCTGGGATTCCTTGACGCGGGGGTCAAGAACCTTCTGAAGCTGACGGGACTTCCGGGCATGGATATATGGCAGTTCTCGTCGGATTATATGCTGAAAATGAGCGAAGAGGAGCCTCAGAAGGCTGAGAACCGCGCATTCTACACGGGCACCCATGACAATGAGACACTCATTGGCTGGCTCCTGAAGACAAAGGCTGCGGATTCCGAAGAATCCGGAAATCATGAGAAAACAGAGCCTGCGGACGAAGAACTTCTCAGAACGGAATGTGAGACCGAAGCGCTCAGCATGATCACAAAGATCTACGAGAGCAAGGCCGCTCTTGCCATGATGCAGCTTCAGGATGTGTTCATGCTTGGAAACGAGGCGCGGATGAACGTGCCGGGCACTGTTGAAGGCAACTGGGACTGGAAGGTCGGAGGCGATTCGATAGAAGAGGCATATCCTGACGCGAAAGCGAGAGCTTCATGGCTCAGGGAACTGGCTGAAAAGACCGGACGCTTCTAAGCGCCGCTGCATTGACAACGGAGTGAGAGATGATTAGAAACATAGTATTTGACATAGGCATGGTGCTGATAGGCTTTGAACCTTTTGACTGGCTCAGGTCGATGTTTGATGAGAAAACAGCCGACAGGATAGCATACGCTGTCTACGGAACCGGACACTGGGAAGAGCTGGACAAGGCTATCCTAAGCGAAGAGGAGATTCTTGAGCTGTTCATAAGCGAAGCGCCTGATCTCAAAGAGCAGATCCTGGAGGCATACGACAGGGTAGGTGAATGCGTCAAAAAGAAGAACTGGCCTGTTCCGCTTATTGACCTTCTAAAGAAAAACGGTTACAGCGTGTACTTCCTCTCCAACATGTCGGAGCATGTCATAAATTCAAATCACGAAGCCTTCGCTTTTACTGAACACATGGATGGGGGCATATGGTCGTGTGACGTGCATATGATAAAGCCTGATCCGGGCATCTACAAATGCCTTTTCGATAAGTACAACCTGGTTCCGGAGGAGTGCCTGTTTATCGACGACGTGCCTGAAAACATTGCGATGGCCCGCAAGTTTGGGATGAAGGGCATAGTCTATATGGACTACGGCCACTTTATGGCAGACCTTGAAAAAGCCCTCACCAAGGACGCCTCGCATGACAAAATATCCGTGCTCTGCTACGGGGATTCAAACACCTATGGCTACGACCCGTCCACCGGCGGAAGGTATCCGTACGACAAGCGATGGACGACCATTCTGGAAGAGAGGCTGGGCGGCAGATACGAGGTCATAGCTGAAGGTCTGAACGGCAGGACTACCGCGTATGACAGACCGGGAGCTGCATGGAAGAACGGCATAAGCAGTTTCACAGCATGTCTGGGGACTCACAAACCTGTCGACTATCTGATCATCATGCTGGGTACCAACGACTGCAACGCGAGCCTGGGTCTTTCAGCTGAAGATATCGCGAATGGCATGGAAACCCTTGTCAGGACTGCTGAGGAGGAGTCACCGGGGCTTCAGGGCTACGTGCCTGAAATAATAGTTGCGGCCCCTGCGGCGATACAGGGAGATTATGAGAAGTCGCCATTCGCCTTTGAGCTGACACCAGAATCGATACAGAAATCGACAGACCTCGGACTTCTTTACAGGGATATCGCTGAGAAGCACAGGGTAAGATTCGCGGACGCCACAAACGGCATCGAAGTTTCGCCTGACTGTGAGCACCTGACAGAGGAAGGGCACAGGCAGATAGCAGATCTGTTCCATGACATAATTGTGTCATGGCCATAAAATGAGTTAAGAAAACATTGATAAGACAACAAAATCTGTTATAAAATAGTTCGAAAACTTTAATTAAATGAACTTAGGGAGGTTTCGTGGCTAAATATCTATTGAAACGTGTCCTGCTGGCCATAGTAACGATATGGGCGGTAGCGACGATCACCTTCTGTCTGATGAACATGGTCCCGGGCGGACCGTTCCTTTCAGAGAAGGCCATCAGCCCTGCGGCAACGGCCGCGCTTGAAGCAAAGTACGGGCTGGACAAACCGTTCGCAGAACGGTATATCACGTATCTTAGAGATGCATGTCACGGAGATTTCGGTCTGAGCCTCAAACAGAGAGGCCGTACCGTATCCGG
>JBGUME010000039.1:0-14184 GCA_045116695.1 Anaerovoracaceae bacterium
CGTCATGGCAATCGACATCGAGGATATGAACGGTAAACTGGTCCACGAGGCATAGGAGGATATAACATTGAGATGCGTTATAGTCGGCGGAGCAAAAATAAGGGACTATGAAAGGGCGCGCTCATATCTGCGCGGTGATGACTATGTCATTTACTGTGACAGCGGACTCAGCCATATGGAAGGGCTTGGCGTGGAGCCTTCACTTATAGTTGGCGATTTCGATTCACACGATGATCCGCATCTGGACGTGGAGACCATAACTCTTCCGGTCGCCAAGGATGACACGGATACGGTCTACGCGATGCGCGAAGGTATGAAGCGCGGCTGCAGGGAATTTCTGCTCCTCGGTGCTACAGGATCCAGAATGGACCACACGCTGGTCAATATATACATACTTACGACCCTTGAGAACAGAGGCTGCCACGGCATCATCATAGACGATCACTCCGAGATGGAGATCGTGTCATCGAAAGCGGAGGTGGATGACAGCTATCCGTTTTTCTCGCTGGTGGCAATGGAAGGCGACGTTCACGGAGTGACGATAAGAAACGCGAAATTCGAGATAGAAGACGCCATGATCGGACCTGATTATCAGTACGCGACAAGCAATGAACCTCTGCCCGGAAAAACTGCTGAGATCACTGTCGGAGAAGGTCGCCTTTTGCTGATAAAAATAACTGAGTAAAGCTGCCGCAAAGCCCGGCGCTGATTGATAACGCCGTCTGTTTCGTGATAGACTTATACAAATATGAAGGAGGCGGCTCATGGACAGAACAGGCGCGTCAGAACTGACTTTCAGCCCAACTATAGATACAAAAGTCCTGCGTGAAGCAGGTATAGGTTTTTCATCTACGTATACGATACTGCCCGGTTTTTGTGATGTGCATGTGCACTTCAGAGAGCCGGGTTTTTCATATAAGGAAACGATAGCTACGGGTTCGAAGGCGGCAGCCCGCGGAGGATACACGGCCGTCTGCACGATGCCGAATCTCGCCCCGGTCTCCGATTCGCCTGAACATCTGAAGATGCAGCAGGACATCATCGACAGGGATGCCTGCATCCACGTATATCCTTACGCGGCCATAACCGTAGGCCAGAAGGGAGAGCAGCTTGCAGACCTGGCAGGCATGGCAGACAGCTGCATCGCTTTTTCGGATGACGGACACGGTGTGCAGTCGGATGACATGATGAGAGAGGCGATGCTGAAGGCGAAGTCGCTCGGCAAGATCATCACGGCCCACTGCGAAGTGAACAGCTTGCTTAAGGGCGGATACATACATGACGGAAAATACGCCGCTGAACACGGTCACAGGGGCATCTGCTCTGAGTCAGAGTGGCGCCAGATAGAGCGCGACCTGAAACTCGCCGATGAAACGGGATGCGCATATCACGTCTGCCATATCTCAACAAAGGAAAGCGTCAGCATAATAAGGGACGCAAAAAAAAGCGGGGTGGATGTGACCTGCGAGACCGCGCCGCACTACCTGCTGCTTGATGACAGCATGCTGGCTGAGGACGGCAAGTGGAAGATGAATCCGCCGCTCCGCGATGCTTCAGACAGGGATGCCCTTCTGGAAGGGCTGACTGACGGCACTATTGACTGCATAGCGACAGACCACGCTCCGCATTCGGCGGAAGAGAAGTCGCGTGGACTCGAGAAGTCGGCATTCGGCATAGTCGGGATAGAGACGGCATTCCCGCTCGTATATACATATCTGGTGATGCCCGGCATCATAACTATGGATAAGCTGGAGCAGCTGCTGGTGTACAACCCTCGCAGGCGCTTTGGCATTCCTCTTGGCAACGACTATTCGGTCTGGGATCTGACCGAAGAGTGGACGATAGAAAAGGAAGAGCTGCTTTCGATGGGTAAGGCGACGCCTTTCGAGGGCTGGCGCGTCATGGGACGCAATTATCTTACGGTATGCGGCGGAAAGATCGCATACAGCGCCGCCTGGTAGAACGGAAAGAAGATATGAAACAGGAGATCTATACTGTCATTGAGAACAGAAGGCTCACGCCCACGACATGGCTGATGAAGCTTGAAGGAGACGTGAGGGGCATCACAGCGCCGGGCCAGTTCATCGATATCAAACTGGACGGGCATTTTCTGCGCAGGCCTATCAGTGTCTGCGACCTGAGCCGTGATTCCATCACCATCATCTACAAGGTGCTC
Source organism: Anaerovoracaceae bacterium (assembly GCA_045116695.1). GTDB lineage: Bacteria > Bacillota > Clostridia > Peptostreptococcales > Anaerovoracaceae > Crickella. The sequence continues at coordinate 2,177 of JBGUME010000039.1, forward strand.
GGGAAAGGGACCGATGAGATGACGCGTCTGCCGTATGGGCATCAGCTTGACGTGCTCACGGGCCTCGGAAACGGATATGTCAGGAGCGATGCCGGAGACAAACCGCTGCTCATCGGAGGAGGAGTCGGTATCCCGCCGCTGTATCTGACCGCTAGACTGCTCGACCCTAAGCCGACTGTGATACTCGGTTTCAACAACAGGGACGAGATGTTCCTCGTGGATGAATTCAAAGCGATCGGAGCGCGGGTCATAGTCGCGACCGCGGACGGCAGCGAAGGCGTGAACGGCTTCGTGACAGATGCCTTTGATGAGCTGATCGCTCAGGGCGAGACTTTCTCGCACTTTTTCACCTGCGGCCCGGAGCCTATGCTGAGAGCTGTATACGACAAGGTATATAAAGAGGCCGGTATCAGCGGTCAGATGAGCTTCGAAGAGCGCATGGGCTGTGGGTTCGGAGCCTGCATGGGATGCAGCATGAAGACCAGGGACGGATACAAGAGGATATGCAAAGACGGGCCTGTGCTCAGAACGGAGGAACTGCCATGGTAGATACAAGAGTAGATCTCTGCGGCATAACGCTCGACAATCCGGTCATACCGGCTTCAGGCACATTCGGCTACGGTTATGAGTTCGGAGTGCTTTACGATATCAACTGCCTGGGGACTTTCTCGTTCAAGGGCACTACACTGAACCCGAGGTTCGGCAACGAGACACCGCGTATAGCTGAGTGTCCGTCGGGCATGCTCAATTCCGTGGGACTGCAGAACCCGGGAGTCGATACGGTCATAAGGGAAGAGCTCCCAAGGCTGGCAGGTCTTTTCCACAAACCTGTTATGGCCAATGTGAGCGGTTTCTCGCCGGAAGAATACGCGGAGGTAGTAAAGAGATTCGACAGGTCGCCTGTATCGAACATGATAGGCTGGTATGAGATAAATATAAGCTGTCCTAACGTCCACGGAGGCGGCATGAGCTTCGGTACGGATCCGGGTTCCGCTGCGGAGGTCGTAAGAGCCGTGCGATGGATGACGGACAAACCTATCATCATTAAGCTCTCACCTAATGTGACGGACATCACCGAGATAGCAAAGGCCTGCGAGACGGAAGGCGCGGACGCGGTCAGCCTCATAAACACGCTGATGGGCATGAGGATAGACCTCAAGACCAAGAGGCCTGTACTGGCTAATGTGACCGGCGGTCTTTCCGGACCTGCCGTATTCCCAGTGGCTCTCCGCATGGTGTATCAGACGGCAAAAGCGGTCAATATACCGGTCATAGGAATGGGCGGAGTGAGCTCCGCAGAGGACGTGCTTGAGATGATGATGGCAGGGGCCGCGGCAGTCGAGGTAGGAGCCGCGAATCTTGTGGATCCGTTCATCTGCAGGGACATCGTAAGGGATCTTCCGGCTGCCATGGAAAAATACGGAATAAGCAAGCTGATGAAATAGGAAGCGGGCAAACAATTCTGTGGCGCATGGCCGGCAAAGAACATATAATAAAAGAACAGACAAAAACACTGACACGCAGGGAGAGGTGGACGTCATGGCTAAAGATGTAATAATAGCATGCGATTTCAAGAGCGCAGATGAGACGATCAAATTCCTGGACAGACTTACCAGGATCAGAGATGAGGTAGTAAGTTGTGATGATATAAGCATCGGAGCAGGCAGGCCTTACGTCAAGATAGGCATGGAAGCTTTCTATGCCGCAGGCCCTGAACTCATCAAAAAGCTGAAGGAGAGGGGACACAAGGTGTTCCTCGATCTCAAGCTGCACGACATCCCTAATACGGTCAAAAAGACTATGCAGGTGCTGGGAGAATACGGCGTGGACATGGTGAACGTCCATGCGGCCGGAGGCATCGCGATGATGAAGGCCGCAAAGGAAGGCCTCATGCTGGGCGCGGCAAGGTATGCCGACAAGCCTAAGCTGATCGCGGTCACGCAGCTGACATCGACCGATCAGGCAACGCTCCGCGATGAGCTCCTCATAGACAAGCCGATGGCTGACGTGGTAAGGCAGTACGCTCTCAACGCGAAGGCCGCGGGACTTGATGGAGTCGTATGCTCGGCTTTCGAGGCGGCGGACATACACGCTGCCTGCGGAGATGACTTCATCACGGTCACACCGGGCATCAGATTCGAGGACAGTGCCTCCGATGACCAGAAGAGAGTCATGACTCCTGCCCGGGCAAGGGAGGCCGGGTCCGACTACATCGTAGTGGGCAGGCCTATAACTGCGGCAGAAAGACCTATAGACGCTTATGTGAGATGCAAGGAAGAGTTCCTGCAGGGATAAAGGTATGAGCAAGAAAGAAATCAAAAGGCTTATAGCAGAGGATCTTCTCAGGATCGGGGCCGTATTCCTCAGACCGGAGGATCCTTTTACATGGGCGAGCGGCATCAAGAGCCCTATCTACTGCGACAACAGGCTGACGCTTACCGCGCCTGATGTGAGAACGGATGTAGAGGAATCGCTGGCTGCAACTATCAAAGAAGTGTTCCCGGACGCAGAAGTACTGATGGGTACCGCTACGGCAGGCATAGCGCATGCCGCGATAGCTGCACATCTGATGGGGCTTCCGATGGGATATGTCAGATCCGGAGCCAAGGATCACGGCAGGGGCAACCAGATAGAGGGAAGGCTCGAGAAAGGCCAGAAGGTTGTGGTCGTAGAGGACCTTATTTCGACAGGCGGCAGCTGCATCGAGACGGTCAATGTGCTGAGAGAAGCCGGCGCTGAGGTGCTCGGCGTCATTTCGATAATGACATACGGCATGAAGAAGGGCATAGACCGCATGGCGGAAGCCGGCATCGAGTGGGTATCGCTTACCAACTTCGATGAAGTCATCGCCGCTGCGGCAGACAACGGATACATATCGCCGGATGACATCTCAAGGCTGAAAGCTTTCAGGGATAACCCGTCTGACGAGAGCTGGATAGGGAAATAGAGAATCATGCTGGCCGTGCTGATAGGCCTGATCGCCGGTATAGCTTCAACGGTGCAGGCAAGCATCAATACGGAAGCACGCAGATTCTTCAGATCCCCGTTCATAACGGCCGGGATCAATTTTTCCGTGGCATGGCTGCTTCTCGCAGCCTTCATTATTTTCACAGAGCACAGGTTTTTCATACCTGTAAGAGAGATCGCGCAGAATCCGCCGTGGATATGGCTTGGGGGAGTCTGCGCGATAATCATAGTCACGCTAAACATCGTCTGTGTGCCTAAGCTCGGCGCGGCAGGGAACGTCATGATATTGAACTTCGGACAGATCGTGACAGGTCTGGTTATAGATCACTTCGCGCTGTTCGGAGCGGACAAAGTCAGCATGTCGCTTACAAGGCTTGCCGGGGCCGTACTGGTAATGGCCGGCATGATACTCGTGACTCACGAGAAAGCCCCGGAAGGAGACAAAAGATCGCTGCCGCTGTTTTACGCGATACTCGCCTTCATAGACGGCGTAGCATGCTCGACGCAGATAGCCGTGAACGGGACTCTCCGTGTAGTGATAGGATCGGTCAGCAAGGCGACGATAGTGTCAATGTCTGTCGCGATACTTTCCACCATCACGGTAGTAGCGGCGCTTACCTTGATAAAAGGCAGGGACGGCATATTCGATCAGACGAATGGTAAGCGTCCGGACTTCAGACCGTGGATGATCACCGGAGGAATCTTTGCGCTCACCGTGGTCAGCGGCAATGCGGCAGTCGCGCCTGTACTTGGGACGGGCCTCAATACGATAATGAACCTCATAGGCATGATGGCAGCCGGTCTTGCGATAGACGCGGCGGGGTTCCTCGGCATAGAAAAAAAGCCGGTGACGGTCAGGAAGGTAACGGGCATGCTGCTGATGCTGGCAGGCACGGCCATCATCTCATTCCTGTAGGTAACGGGTGGAAGATATGAGCAAGATAAAGATCGCAAGCCTTCAGCTGAAGGTCAGAGAAGATAAATACGAAAACATAGAGAAGCTGGCGGAACTCATAGCCACCGGTATTGCTGACGAGGCGGATATCATCAGCCTGCCTGAGATATGGAACTGCCCGTATCAGACGGAACTCTTCCCGGTCAACGCAGAACCCGAGCAGGGAGACAGCTGGCTGGCTCTCTCTACCATAGCGCGCAAGAATCATGTGTACATGGTTGGCGGATCGATCCCTGAACTCGGCGAAGACGGCAAGGTGTATAACACATGCTATGTCTTCGACAGAGAGGGCAGACAGATTGGCAAGCACCGCAAGGTGCATCTCTTTGACATCTTCGTTACCGGGGAGCAGGTGTTCAGGGAATCCGACACACTCTCGGCCGGCAACAGCTTTGACACCTTCGAAACCGAGTGGTGTCCTATGGCAGTCAATATCTGCTTTGACATCAGATTCCCTGAGAGCAGCCGCATACCTGCGCTTGCGGGAGCAAAGGTCATATTCAATCCGGCCTCGTTCAACATGACGACAGGCCCGGCTCACTGGGAGACAGCGTTTAGGCAGAGAGCGATAGAGAACCAGGTCTACATGGTAGGTACGGCGACAGCTCAGGATAAAAACGCGGGTTACCTTGCGTACGGACACTCCATAATCACCGATCCGTGGGGAAGGGTGATCATGCAGATGGATGAAAAAGAAGGCCATGCCGTGACAGAGATAGACCTTGATTATGTAGATGAAGTAAGACAGAAACTGCCGCTTCTTACAGCACGCAGGACAGATGTTTATGAACTGCGCTGATATATGCTATAATTATTTCTCTAAGGAGGGACTGATATGGCAAGTAATAAAACAGGTATAGATAATATAAGAAACAGTGCCGGCGGAGACCTTGCCGGTACCCTGCTTAAGATCGTTGCGTACGGCGTTGCGGGAGGAGCGCTCCTGGTCAGCGGCGCAAAGGCACTCGGAGAGGCTCTGCTTGACAAGCAGGTAAGCGACTATGAGAAACTTGAAGCCCAGCGCGAGGCTGACAAGGAAGAAGTCAGGCGCATCATGGAAAACGAATTCGAATAGTTTCAAATAAAGGACGATCAAAAGAAAAGGAGAAAAGAAATGGAACAATTATTATCATACGCATCTGAAAACTCGGGAGCGTCTTCAAGCGGTTCCGGCATATGGTATATCATCATGGCCGTAGGCCTCTGGAAGATGTTTGAGAAGGCAGGCGAGCCCGGATGGATCGGATTCATACCGTTCTATAACCAGTATAAGCTCTGCGAAAAGGTAATGAATAACCCATGGTACTGGGTAAGACTGTTCATCGTAATCGTTCCGATCGTAGGATGGTTCATGTATTTCTATTTTGCATACCAGATGGGAAAAGCCACAGCAAAGGCTTATGGCCAGGCTGAGAGCTGGGCATGGGGATATACGTTCCTTGCACCTGTCTTCTACTGCATTACGGGATTCAGCAGCCAGTACAGCTACTACGGACCGTTCGGCGCAGGCGACGCGCGTACAGACGAGGCTCGTCAGGCCAGGACCGTCGATTTCGACGTAGTCGAGAAACAGCCTGAACCTGCACCAAAGCCGGCAACAACTCCAGAGGAAAGCGACGTGGAGTTCGACTTCAATCAGGACGAGACAGTAGAATAAAAACTGAATATCAATAATAAGAGGTGTGTATACACCGGCAGGCAGTTCGGCGAACAGCCTGTCTGTGCATACACACCTCTTTATATGCTCTTGTTTATTGATCCTTGCGAAGTTTTGCGAGCACCTGCTCAAATACTTCCGGAAGATCTGAGTGGAATTCCATGTACTCACCGGTAGAAGGGTGGACGAAGCCTAGTGTCCCCGCGTGGAGCAGCTGACCGCTGACCGCGATGCCCTCGACTTTTGAAGACTGTCTGCGTGGTCCGTACAGTTCATCTCCGACCAGAGGATGATGCAAGTATGCCATGTGGACTCTGATCTGGTGAGTCCTGCCGGTCTCGAGTATCGCTTTGACAAGCGTGTATCTGCTGAAGCGCTCCAGCACCCTTATATGTGTGACCGCGTTCCTTGCGGACGCGCCGTTCACGGCGTTTCTCATGCGGTTTCTTTCATCACGGCCTATAGGCTCGTCTATGGTCAGTTCGTCCTCTTTGATGTTGTCATACACCAGAGCGGTGTATTCCCTGGTGACGCTGTGTTCTTTAAGCTGAGCGGCAAGAGACTCATGTGCCTTGTCGTTCTTTGCTATCATCAGAAGACCGCTGGTGTCCTTGTCTATCCTGTGGACTATTCCGGGGCGTATCACACCGTTGATGGATGAGAGGGAATCTCCCATGTGATACATGATGGCGTTCACCAGCGTGCCTGACTGGTTGCCCGGTCCCGGATGCACCACCATGCCGCGCGGCTTGTTGATCACCGCGACGTCATCGTCTTCATAGACTATCTCAAGAGGGATGTCTTCGGCCTTTATCTCAAGAGCTTCAGGTTCAGGCATATCTATGGTGATGACATCGCCGTCAGCGACCGAGTGCTTCTTGGACGTTACGGGCTTGCCGTTCACACTCACCAGGCCTTTTTCTATCAGTCTGACGGCGTAGCTCCTTGAGAGCTCATCCGTGTTATATCCGATAAAGGCATCCAGCCTGCTGCCGGCGTCCTCCGCTGAGGCAGTTACTGTAAGGATGTAGTCACTCATCGCGCTCCGCCTCTCCGTTTTCTTCCTCATCCTTGTACAGCACGATGAGAGCTATCATTGTAAGGATGCAGCCGCAGGTGACTCCTATGTCCGCTACGTTGAACACTGCGAACCTGCCGCAGCTTATCATGTCAGTGACATAGCCCAGCGTGAGACGGTCTATCATGTTTGAGATGCCGCCTGCTGCGACAAAGGTAAACAGCACCGGGATGAGGCTGACCTTTTTTGAGCCTTCCTTCACGATGAACACTATGCAGCAGATGATGAGCACCGAGGTCAGAAAGATGGTGACAAAGCGGTTCCCTGAAAACATGCTGAAGGCCGTTCCCGTGTTCTGAACATAGTAAATGCTCATCCAGTTACCGATGACCGGGATGCGGTCGCCGGGCTGCATGTTGGCTCTTACCAAGTATTTGGTTATCTGATCAAGCACTATCACGAAGGCCCCGATCAGAAAATAGATGCTTTTTTTCACCTTGGATGTCACTTCCTGTACTTATAAAGCGAGCCGGCACTTCCGATCGCGGAGGTACCGGCTTTTTCTGGTGGTCTGTGGGGGGCTCGAACCCTCGACATCATGGTTGTGACCCATGCGCTCTCCCAGCTGAGCTAACAGACCGCGCACGACTATTGTATCGCTTTTCTATTAAAAATAACAGTATTATTTTGGCAGCTGCGGTTTAACGTAAACTGTCTGGTTATGGGTAAAGATGACCATGCCCGGCTTTGAGCCGTTAGGTTTTTTCACATATCTTACAGGAACATAATCAACAGGGACGTTGTCTCCGCTGCCTGCCTTGCTGTGGTACGCGGCTATGGACGCGGCTTCATATATGAGTTCTGCCGGCAGATCGTTCACCTTGCGTCCGTCATCCAGTCTGACTATAACGTGTGAGCCCGGTATGTCCTTTGTATGCATCCAGACGTCGGTCTTTGAGGCGAATTTCATTGTAAGCCAGTCGTTCTCTATGTTGTTTCGGCCAACCAAAACCTGAGTACCGTCGCTCAGCGTGTACTTTAGAGGTTCAGGCCCTGCGCCTTTTTTCTTTCTCTGAGCAGCTTTCTGGCGTCTTCTCACATATCCTGTCTGCTCCAGCTCATCCCTGATGGAATCGAGCAGGGGAACATTGTCCGCAGCTTCGATGTTCTGTACCACGGACTCCAGGTACTGTATGTCTTTCTCGTTGTCCTCAAGCTGGGCCTGTTTCTCGTGGATGGCGGTCCTTGCCTTGGAGTACTTTTTGAAGTATCTCTGGGAGTTGGCCGAAGCGGAGATTTTCTCATCGAGAGGTATGGTGATCTCGCTGCCGTCGTAATAGTTGGTGACGGTCACCTTGCGGTCGCCCGGCTTTATCAGATGCAGATTAGCGGTAAGAAGCTCGCCGTAGAGCCTGTACTTATCGGAGTTTTCCGCAGCAAGAAGGTCCTCGGATAGCTTTTTCTTTTTCAGAAGTGCCTTGCTTAGCGATGCCTGCACCGACTTCAGAAGAGGCTGGGATTTCTGGCGGACAAGATTTGATTGCTCGCGGTTGGAATAATAGAAATCCACACATTCCGAGAGGGTATCGAAGAGTCTGCACTCAAGCCCTTCAAACTCGGAGAGACCGGTGATATGAAATTCGCGCGGAATATCCTTTTCGTCGATGTATACGCGCGCTCTGGCGCTTCCGTCTTCTACCGATGCCAGTATCTCAGAAAGCCTGCGTCCCGGGTCCTCTGCTATCTCGCGGCTGATGGCAGGGGAGATGCCTGCTATGCGCGCCATAAGAGCGCGGTCGTCGTGAGGCAGCTCACTCTCCGCAGTCACTTCATTGAACGGCAGCTTGTCCTGGGCCGGCGGATACTTGTACATCACGCCCGGAAGCAGCTGGCGGTATCTGTTGACGTCTATCGATATGCGCTTGATGGCGTCTATGATCTTGCCTGTCTCGAGATCCACCAGCACTATGTTGCTGTGCTTGGACATTATCTCGACTATGAGCCTGCGGCATACGGAGAATCCGAGCTCGTTCTGGGCCTCGATGTCTATCTCCATGATGCGTTCGGCGTCTTTCTGTCTCACGTCTGTGATCCGTCCGCCCTGCAGATGCTTTCTCAGAAGCATGCAGAAGGTAGGCGGCTGATCGGGATTTGTATAAGAGCCTTCGGTCAGGCAGACTCGCGCCGACTGGCTGTTGCAGGAAACAAAAAGACGCACATTCCCGCGCTGTGTGTGGATGTGCACCAAAAGATCCTCGGGACCGGGCTGGTAGACTTTTTCAATCTTGCCCGGTACGATGCGTTCTCTTAATTCCTTTGCTTCAGCATATGTAATGATACCGTCGTAAGCCATACTTCAATTATTCTACTGGCAGACGCGTATTAATGCAAATAAAAGCGGGGCCATGCGGCCCCGCGTGTGTCTTTAGAGGGCAGGCTTGAAACTGTAGACGTCGCCTTTTGCGTCGAGCGCGTATATCCACTCGCCGATGTATACGCTCCTGAAGAGCTGCGCAGCGTCCAGCTTGTGCTGATCGATCGAGCCAAACTTGTCGTCTGCCGTGAAGACCAGTATTCCGGCCTCGTGCATTTCTTCCACGAATGGTTCATCTTCTACTATCTCGGTATCTTCGCTGTCCAATGATGCGGATGGCGCTTCTGCGTCGTCCTCGATTATGACGTCATCGCCATCAGGCCACTCATTATAGCGGTAGATCTCGTATGGTACCGCGAACCAGCCGTCTTCCTTGTTGATGGTAAGGGCGTGGTGGTCGCTCTGAGCGAAGCTTGACATATCCTCGAATTCTTTGCTGTCCAGGACCTTAGGCTCAGACGGATCGGAGATATCGAAGAGAACTATTTTGAGTCCATTTGCAAACTCGCCGCCGTAGCCGTTGTCACCGGTCGCGTGTCCGATGCCGAGCAGTCTGCCTTCACTGACAGGTACCAGCAGGGTTGAGAAGCCGTCTATCATGACCTCGCCCTCGATCTCAGGATCTGTCGGATCTGAGAGGTCGATTATGAAGAGAGGGTCGATGGCCTTGTAGGTGATGACGTAAGCCCTGTCTCCGAAGTAGCGGACAGACTTGATGCTCTCGTTGCGGGCAAAGCCTGTGACGCTGCCGGCTTCTTTGAGGTCTGAGTCGAGCACGAAGAGGTTGTTCACATCCATGCCGTCGCGTTCAGAAGTTGTGGCGATGCGGAAGTATCCGTCTTTCTCATCCATCGCGAACTGATTGACAGCGTATCCGCGGACCCTTGCTGTTTTGTTGAACCTGACATCTGTGCCGCTGAGGGCCGCTCTGACGATCCTTGTGTAGTAAGTACCTGTCTCTCTGTCATACTCTGCCGATGTGACATAGAGATTATGATCGTTGCAGTAGATCTCATCGCTGGCTCCGAGCACGGCCTTTGTCCGGCTCTTTCCCTTGGTGCCGGATGATACATCGATGGCGCTCAGAACTATGTATGATGTCGAGTGAGGCTCAGGCATGCAGCAGATATCGCCGACATCCATGCTGTTTAAGGAATCGTACGTTCCGCACATAGGCACGTTGCGCTGGCCTTTGTATACCCAATCATTGGTCACGAGGTAGACATAGTCGCCTACCATGCGGCTTGAGAGGATATCACCGGTCTGGCTGAAGTCATAGAGGACTTCAGGATCGGTCCTGTCGCTTATGTCATATACCACGATACCGGATGCGCCTTCGTCACTGCCGCTCCTGTAGTATTTTCCGACGGTGATCAGCTTGTCGCCCTTCAGATATATGTCGTGGATGTAGTTCTCGACGCCGCTGTTTCCTATAGTTGAAAGTTTTTTGGTCTTGCCGTCTTTTGCTTCGAGGATCACGACCTCTCTGTCGGTGTTGACATAGTAGATATACTTGCCATCGGTCTTGACGATGTCCGCTTCATCCACATCTTCTACCTGCAGGTATGTCTCGGAGTGATTCGCCGAGCCTGTCACGGATGACGACTCTGCACCGCCGGCTTTTTCTGAGCTTACGGCCGGAGTTTCCGCGGATTCTGCCATGTCGCCGTCCAGCAGTTCTAATTCCGTGCCCGTGTCAACATTGCTGCCCGGCCTCAGACTTCCGAAACTGATGCCCGTATCCATGCTCTTGAGGACCTTGTCGATCTCGCGCATATTCTTAAATGTGTATAGCTCATCGCCCACGGCAGATGTATCAGGCGCGGGACTGAGGATGTCGAAGAGCCCGCTGATTCCGAAGAGGGCGATCACGGCTGCCGCGGCGACCGCAGCCCATCTCTTTACATATGGACGCCATGACTCGCGCTTTTCTGCAGACTTCATTCCGGCTGCCGGCTTTGCAGGCTTCCACTTGGTCTGCTGTACGGAGTCATTTGCTTCAGCAGTCTCAGCCGCATCAGCCGCCTCGAGCATCGCCAGCATGTTCTCCTCGGAGAGACTCTCCGGGGCCTTGATGCCGTCGCTGTCGAACATTGCTTTTATATAATCACGATCTTTACTCATTTCTTTTCTCCTTAAGATAAGAACTCCCGCATCTTCGCAAGGCTTCTGGACAGCTTGGACCGGACACCGCCCGGACTGAGCCCGGTAAGGGCCGCGACTTCATTGCTGTTCAGACCGCCTATGATGCTGAGCAGCACCACGTCCCGTTCTTCGTCCTTGAGCTGTGACAGTGCTTCTGTCAGCTCTACCGAAAGGGAAGCAGGCGCTGAGATGTTTGCCGCGCTGCCCGGACCTTCGTTGTATACACGCTCAAGATTGTCACGCGTGGCTACAAGGGTTTTTATGTGCGACGCGCAGCAGTTCGAGAGTATTTTGAAGATCCACGAACCGAAGGCTTCGGCGCTTCTGAGACTTCCGATGCTCTTCCATGCCGCCAGAACGCATTCGCTCACGGCGTCCTCGGCATCGTCCGGGTCCCCAAGCTTATACAGCGCGTAGCGATACAGCTTGTCCTTATACTGGCCGTAAAGCGTGCAGAATGCTTCTTTACTGCCGGATATCGCTTCATTCACAAGTTTTTCGTTCATTGGCTTTTCCTCATTTGAGATCAGTCAGTACTGCTGTTTGAGAGCTCTCATATATATAGTAGCGTAAAAAGGGATAAGTGTTGCAAGATTTTATGGTATTATTGCCATTGGACAAAGAAAGTTTTGACAGGAGGCAATGAAATGGACAGAGCGGAACTTGCTGTAGCAAAACACAGAAACGGATATAACTGCTGCCAGGCGGTGGCATGCGTATTTGCGGATGAGGTCGGCATCGATGAATCGCTGCTCTACAGAATGGGCGAGGGATTCGGCGCCGGCATGGGAACAACGCAGGGAGTATGCGGAGCCATAAGCGGGGCAGCGATGATCGCGGGGCTCGTACACAGCGACGGAAACACGGAAAGGGCCGGACAGACCAAGGCAAA
>JBGUME010000040.1:0-2063 GCA_045116695.1 Anaerovoracaceae bacterium
GTCGTTCACGGCGTGCGTCTGAACGTACTCGAGTTCTCGGGTCAGGTCGGCCTCGAGTGGACAGGACTGCCATATGAACCATTTAAGGAATTAAATAAATAGAAAAGGAGAAATTATTATGAATCTTGCATTTATAGGTATGGCTGCGGCCCTTGGTTTATCTGCTGCCGGTTCGGCGTTCGGTGCCGGTTTTGCCGGAATGTCCTCGGTAGGCGCATGGAAGAAGTGCTACGCAAGCGGCAAACCTGCTCCGTTCATCATGATCGCCTTCACAGGTGCTCCGCTCACACAGACTATTTACGGCTTCCTGCTGATGAACTTCATCAACAGCGCAAACTGCGATGCAGGCATGGCTCTCGGCGTAGGCCTCTTTGGCGGCCTTGCCATCGGAATGTCGGCCCTCTTCCAGGGAAGATGCGCAGCTGCTGCATCTGACGCTCTCGGAGCGACAGGCAAAGGTACCGCTAACTACTTCATCGTAATCGGTATCGTAGAGACAGTAGCTCTGTTTACTCTGGTATTCGGACTGCTGCTGCTCAACAGCGCAGGCTAAGCGGCTCGCTAATCCGCGCATGACTTTGTAAGGCTTTCTCCTGAATGTACGGCTTTGCCGCAAGGTCGAAAGCCTTGTAAAGCCAGTGACAAGCACTGACTTTAACAGCGCCCGCCCTCACGTGCTCACTTACTATAAGTAAGCTCCGCGCGCTCGGGCGGGCGCTTTCGCGTCCTGTACGGATTATTCTTCGCCGCATAAAAAGAGAACGATAGGACTCACGTGTGTGGTAAAATGGCAGGGGACATCATTTGCTATTGGAGGAGAAGATGATCGATTTTAAAAAACTACAGAACGGGAGTGATATACGCGGGGTCGCCATAGCTACTGAAAACGGACCGGAAGTCAACCTCAATAAGGAAGTGGCAGGCCGGATCGCCGGAGCATTCTGTTATCTGCTCTCAAAGAAGGTCAATAAAAACCCGGTGATGCTCAAGATCTGCGTCGGCCAGGATTCACGCCTTTCAGGCAATGAACTCAAGGAAGGCATTCTGGAAGCCATAAGCCTCTGGGGAGCTGAGGGATATGACGCGGGGCTGGCCACCACTCCGGCTATGTTCATGTCTACGGTCTTGCCGCAATTCGAATTCGATGGCGCTATCATGATCACAGCCAGCCACCTGCCTTTTGAGAGGAACGGCTTCAAGTTCTTCTCCGCAGAGGGAGGATTCGAAAAGGAAGACATTACCGAAATGCTGAGGCTGGCAAGCAGGTATAACTTCATTGGCGGAGTATACGATAAAAATGAAGTTTCATTGATGCCTTTCTATGCTGCTTATCTCCGTCAGATGATCTCGCAGGGTCTTAAGGACATTCCAGGTTATCTGAAGGGTATGCACATAGTTGTCGACGCGGGCAACGGAGCTTCAGGATTCTTCGCGACGGAAGTTCTTGAGAAGATGGGCGCTGACATAAGCGGAAGCCTGTATCTTGAGCCTGACGGAACTTTCCCTAACCATCCTGCCAATCCTGAAAACAAGGAAGCCATGGCAGCCATCTGCAAGGCCGTAAAGGACAACGATGCAGACCTTGGCATCATATTCGATACGGACGGCGACAGATCTGCAGCGGTTGGTCCGGGAGGAAAGCCTATAGCGCGCAATGAGATAGTCGCGCTTGCGGCCGCTCTGGCCGCGGACGATTATCCGGGCGGAACAGTCGTCACGGACAGCATCACGTCTAACGAACTGCACGAATTTCTGGAGGGCAAGCTTGGTCTGAAGCACCTCAGGTACAAAAGGGGTTACAGAAATGTCATCAACAAAGCCAAAGAGCTGACCGAGGCAGGCGAGCAGGCGTTTCTCGCAATCGAGACATCCGGCCATGCCGCGTACTCGGACAACTATTACCTTGATGACGGAGCCTTCCTCGCAGTGCAGATAGTGATCAATGCGGCCAGACTAAAGGCTAGGGGCAAGGATATAACCGCCCTCATGGATGGACTGAAATCACCTGCTGAATCCAAAGAAGTCAGACTGAAGATAAAGGCAGAGGACTTTGCGGCTTACGG
>JBGUME010000041.1:0-6550 GCA_045116695.1 Anaerovoracaceae bacterium
CCTCGGGATACCGATGTATTACATACAGGCAGCGCCTTTCGTATCGTTCGTACTGGTAGCGTTCAGGATAATCCAGAGGTGGATCATAGAACTGAGAGTCTCTCTCGGACAGAACGTCTATGATCCGGCTCACCCGGAACGCAATACTCCTGAGTCATTTGTAGAGGCAGGTCAGCCTGTATCCGCAGCTGACGCCGGAAAGGAGTAGTCATGCCGGTAGGATTATTGTTCATACTGTTTGTGGTATTCCTTATCATAGCAATACCTGTGGGCATCACGCTCGGCATAACAGCCGTGCTGCCTCATATCTTCGATCCGTCGTTCACGGTGGGAGCGAAGTACCTCATCAGGGCGATGTTTGGCGGACTGGACAGCTTTCCGCTGCTGGCTGTGCCGATGTTCGTTCTGTCGGGCATCATCATGGCCAAGGGAGGCATATCGCGCAAGATATTCGACATATTTGCTTACTTCTTCGGAAGGTTCACAGCGGGCATGCCTTGCGCGGTCATCATTACATGCCTGTTCTACGGAGCCATCTCCGGATCGGCTCCGGCGACCGTCGCTGCCGTAGGCAGCATGACCATCCCGATCCTGATCGGGCTGGGCTACGACAAGACCTTTTCGACTTCTGTCGTAGCGGTCGCCGGCGGACTGGGCGTCATCATACCGCCAAGCATTCCGTTCATCATGTACGGAATGGCATCAGGCGCATCGGTAAGCGACCTGTTCCTTGCGGGCATCATCCCGGGACTGGTCATTGCCGCTCTCCTGATGGGCTATGCCGTGTTCTTCTGCAAAAAGAACGGTGAAGACAAGGTCAGGATACAGGCGGAGATCGGAAAGCTTCATGAGAAAGGCTTCGGCAAGGTATTCAAGGAGAGCTTCTGGGCCATACTCAGCCCTGTCATCGTGCTCGGCTGCATTTACTCAGGCATAACATCTCCGACTGAGGCTGCCGTCATCTCGGTATACTACGCGCTCATAGTGAGCCTGTTCATATACAAGGAGATCAAGGTAAAAGACCTTTGGGGCATCCTTGTTGAGGCGATCAAGACCTTCACGCCGATACTGTTCATACTGGCGGCGTCGACGGCATTCTCAAGAGTGCTCACGCTCATGCAGGTGCCTCAGACGGTCAGCTCGTTCATACTCGGCAACTTCTCAAGCAAGGTCGTGATACTGCTGGTCATCAACCTCTTCCTGCTCCTTGTGGGAATGGTCATGGATACGACGCCGGCTATCCTTATCCTTACACCGATACTCCTGCCTATAGCGGAGGGCATTGGCATGGACCCGATCCAGTTCGGTGTGATAATGGTAGTCAACCTGGCTATAGGATTCGTTACTCCGCCTATCGGAGTCAACCTCTTCGTAGCCAGCGCGCTGACGGACGTTCCGGTCATGGAGATCGCAAAGAAGGCACTGCCTATGATAGGACTCTTCCTTGTAGCTCTGCTGCTGTTCACATTCGTGCCGGCATTCTCGCTGGTGCTGCTGTAGGAGGTGCGTCATGAGAAAAATGAATGATTACAAACACCTTCGCCTTGCGGTACTGTTCATCAGCGTGCTGCTGATGGGAATGATGATGACAGCGTGCGGTAAAAACGACGGAGAGCAGAGATACGCTTATCCGCTTGCGACAGCGAGCCCGGAGGATACTGTCACTCAGATCTATGCGGAAAAATTCGCGGAAGAAGTAGACAGACTCAGCGACGGACGCATAAAGATACAGGTCTATGCCAACTCAACTCTGGGCGGCGACCGCGAACTGCTGGAGTCCTGCAAGGACGGAGACATCCCGTTCGTAGTGCAGAACACGGCTCCTCAGGTCACCTTCATGCCTGACCTCGCGATCTTCGACGTGCCTTGCGCCTTCGAGAACCTCGATGAGTGCAGGGAGGTCCTGGACGATCCTGAATTCAGCAGTCTGGTCAGCAGCGTCTATGAAAACGGCGGATATCAGCTGCTTGGCATCGCCGATCAGGGATTCCGTATAATGAGCACCAACAAGCCGGTGAAGTCGATAGAAGACTTCAAGGGACAGAAGATCCGCACCATGGAGAATCCGTTCCACCTGGCTTTCTGGAAGTCGATTGGAGCCAATCCGACGCCTATGAGCTTTGCCGAGGTATATATCGGTCTGCAGCAGCACACGATAGACGCGCAGGAGAACCCTTACGAGGTCATCGTGTCCAACAGGCTTTATGAGCAGCAGGATTACGTCGTTGAGACCAACCACCTGCCGCACCTGATAACCCTGATCATGAACGACGAGTTCTTTAAGAACATGCCGGAAGAGGATCAGGCGATCCTCAGGGAAGCTGCCGCTACAGCGACTGAGTATGCCCGTCAGGCATCCGATGACAGGATAGCTGACAGGGTAAAGACCATCGAGGACAGCGGCACTCAGATACTGAAGATCGATGAGGAGACCTATAACGCCATCGTTGAGGAAAGCGCCGGAGTGCGTGACAGCATCCACGAAAAAGTAGATTCCGAAGTCTACGATACATTCATAGAATGTATAGAGAAATACAAGAAATAACATTGTGTTACGGAGACCGCCAAAGCCTTACGCTTTGGCGGTTTTCATTGACATACAAGTCCTAATGATGATATATTTTGAAAGTCGCAGACACGCGGCTCTTATTTGTATAGACAAGGAGAAAAACGATGAGTTCACTTATTCCTGACAATGTAAGCAAGCACACAAACGTATACGATGTACTCGTGGAAAGAGGACTTGTAGCGCAGTGCACAAACCCTGAAAAGTTCAGAGAACTGCTCGGAAATGAGAAGATCAAATTCTACATCGGATTCGACCCGACTGCAGACTGTCTTCACATCGGCCACTTCATTCCGATGATCACCATGATGTACATGCAGAAGTACGGACACACTCCTGTGTTCCTTCTTGGCGGCGGTACAGGTGAGATCGGCGACCCTTCGGGCAAGGCCGACATGCGTCAGGTAATGACCATCGATACCATAGATGAGAACTGCAGACAGTTCAAGAAGCTCTTCGATAAGTACATCGACTTTGACGATGAGTGGAAGTACGAGGGCAACGAGGGCGTATACCATCCGGGTCACCAGAACAGGGAGCCGATCCCGGGCAAGGCTGTAAGCGTAAACAACGCTGAGTGGATCAGGCCGTGCAAGTTCACGGAGTTCTCCAGATTCATCGGATCGCAGTTCAACGTAAACACCATGCTTCGCGCGGACTGCTTCAAGACCCGTATGGAGAGAGATACCGGACTCACCTTCTTCGAGTTCTCATATATGCTCCTTCAGAGCTATGACTTCTATGTCATGCACAGAGACTTCGGTCTGATGGCTCAGCTGGGCGGAAACGACCAGTGGTCCAACATCATCGGCGGTGTAGACCTCACAAGAAAGCTGTGCGGAGACGAAGTATTCGGACTGACAGTTTCGCTGCTCCTCAAGAGCGACGGGCAGAAGATGGGCAAGACCGTAGGCGGAGCACTCTGGCTCGACGAGAGAAAGACTCCTGTTTACGACTTCTTCCAGTACTGGAGAAACGTGGACGACGCTGACGTCAACACATGCCTGCGCATGCTGACATTCCTCCCTATGGAGGAGGTCAACAGACTCTCCGCTCTCGAGGGAGCTGAGATCAACAAGGCCAAGGAGATCCTCGCATACGAAGTGACCAAACTGGTCCACGGAGAAGAGAAGGCTCAGAAGGCACTCGAGGCAAGCCGCGCTGTATTCGCGGGCGGCGGAGTCTCCGATGACATGCCGACCAAGGCATTCGACGAGGCCCTCTTCGCAGGAGACGGAATGGGACTTGCTGCTCTCATGAAGGAAGCAGGACTCGAGCCATCGACATCCGAGGCTTACAGAACCATCCAGGGCGGCGGCGCCAGGATCAACGGTGAGCAGATCACTGACAAGAGATACTCGGTCACAGAGGCTGACTTCAAAGACGGCGAGCTCATCCTCCAGAAGGGCAAGAAGAAATTCATGAAAATCACGCTCGGATAGCGTATAAGCGATCCGGATACGGTAGAAGCAAAATACAAAGGGCAGGTCAGTACGGCCTGCCCTTTTCATATGCCGGATAGGATCTTTGCTTCCGGTCATCAGATCTTATCGGCGATTTCTTTGAAATCTATGACACATTTGCCCTCAGATATACGAACCGGGATTTTGTCATCAAAGCTGTATGTTACCGGGAAATCATCTTCTTCGAAAAAGAAAACTCTTACCACTTTGTCCTTTGGGTCGACTATCCAGTATTCCCTGACGCCCGCACTCTGATAGCTTCGTGTCTTTACAAGAAAGTCCTTTCTTCTTGTTGACGGAGAAAGGATCTCTACTGTTAGCTCCGGAGCTCCGTCGTAATAGTCTTCAAGATCCTTTGACTTGTCACAGGTAATAATTATATCCGGCTCAAACATGTTCCGGTCGTCATCAAACAGCCTGACATCTCTTGGGGCGATAGTAACTTTGCAGTCAGCTTCGGCATCGGCAATACATTTTCTGAACGCTATTGCCAGTTCAAACAGAAGGTCCTGATGTATCAGCTTTGGCGCAGTCATGTCATATATGACGCCGTCTATGAGCTCTACACGTACCTGGTCTGGCAGAGCGTAGTAATCTTTAAGAGTGTAATGCCCCTGCCTCGGCCAGCGCTCGTTCGTTATTGCCTCAAAGCGGTCTTCATATTCCACCGAGTACTCAGAGGCCTCCTCACGCACGGCATAAGTGGCATAATCATAATTGTATTCAGAAAGCCCTTTGGAAAGCTCGAGAAGAGTATCTGCCCGGGGATGTTTTGTCTGACCGCAGAACACCTTCTGCACGGTGCTGAGTGGCACGCCGGTCATTTCCGCTATCGCTTCGTTCGTATAGCCCTTTTTCTTTTTTATTTCTATCAACTCGCTGACGCTGTACATCGTTAAGACTCCTTCGCTTCTTACTTGAGAACCCTGATTGCTTATCTGCCTATATATTGCCATTTTTGGCATATTGATGCAAGGTGAAATTGCCAAATTATTTGCCAAATGAATAATGCCTTATTTTGGTGTAAAATTAGCACGTAAACCGAAAAACATTTGCAGGCGGTACGGTATGAGATACATTGAATTCAAAATAACTGTGGACAGGGAAATGCTTGAGACGGCCGAGGCTGTACTTCTTGAGCATGGCTATGACTCTATGCAGATAGACGATCCGTCCGATGTGCAGGAAATACTGGATCATAAGGACCTGTACAAATATGACTATATAAATGAAGAGCTGAGCACGGACCTCACAAGAAAGCCGACCATCACCCTGTACTTCACGGATGATGAAGAGGGCCTCAGGCATCTGGCCGACACGGAAGCTCTTCTGGCAGGAATGGATGGAGTATGCTGCGAGGCCTCGCCCGCCGGAGACGACAGCGAGTGGCTGTACAAGTGGCAGGAGCATTTCAAACCTGCCAAGGTCGGCGAGCGCATAGTCGTGAAGCCGGGCTGGGAGGACTATGATCCTTCAGAAGGCGAGCTGGTAATAGAGATGGATCCGGGCATGGCATTCGGAAGCGGCCTGCACGAGACGACTTCAATGTGCGTGAAAGCGCTTGAGAAGTATATGCCGGAGGACGCCAGGGTGCTTGATGTAGGCACCGGCACAGGCATACTCGCCATGGCCGCGGTGCTGCTCGGAGCAGAAAACGCTCTTGGCATAGACATCGATGAAGAGGCTGTCCGCGTAGCGACAGAGAACATCAGAAAGAATGACCTTGAAGGCAGCATAGCAGTGATGAAGGGAGACCTCATGTCCGGCGTCGACTACAGTGCGGATGTCATAGTCGCCAATCTGATGGCTGATCTGGTAATGATGCTCTCCCCTGCCGCGGCAGAGCAGCTTGGGCCGGGCGGCATATATATAACGTCAGGGATACTGGACGTAAAAGAAAATGCAGTAAAAGGAGCCATAGAAGCTGCCGGCTTTGATATAATAGAGGTGCTTGCAGACGGAGAATGGCGCGCGATCACAGCGGTAAAGAGGCAGGGAAAACAATGAAAGTAAGATCGACACCCGGACCGCTTCTGGCTCCGTTGCCTGCGGTGATGGTGAGCTGTGGAAGCATGGAGGAATCAAACATCCTGACCATAGCATGGACGGGAATAATCAATTCAAACCCTCCGATGACGTACATTTCCGTGCAGCCCAAACGCTGTTCTCACGATATAATAGAACAAAGCGGAGAGTTTGTGATCAACCTGGTACCGGCAGACCTTGCAAAAGCAATGGATTTCTGTGGAGTACGATCGGGCCGTGATGTTGACAAGTTTGAGGCGCAGGGGCTCACGCGCGAGGCGGCGGATACAGTGTTGGCTCCCCTTATTGCGGAGTCTCCGGTGAACATTGAGTGCAGGGTGAAGGATATAATAAGGATGCCTTCGCACGATATGTTCATGGCGGAGATAACGGCTGTCCATATTGACGAAAAATATGTGGACGAAAAAGGCGCCTATGACTTCGGCTCGATGGATCTCGTAGCATTCAGTCACGGAAAGTATTACAGACTCTCAGC
>JBGUME010000042.1:0-2712 GCA_045116695.1 Anaerovoracaceae bacterium
CCTTACGACGTCTTTGACGACGGGCTCGGAGAAGAGACTACGGAGAAGACCGAGCAGACCCTGCGCGGAAGCTCGCTGGAGATAGCGGACAAGATGAAAGTCGAACTGCAGGAGAAAGTCGCGTTCGCAGGACTCGTGATCGAAGAAGTCCGCATCACGCACATCGCGTACGCGGAAGAGATAGCGGCAGCCATGCTGCAGAGACAGCAGGCTTCTGCAATAATCGCTGCACGCGCAAAGATCGTTGACGGAGCGGTAAGCATGGTCAAGATGGCCATCGACAAGCTGAGCGATGAGGACATAGTCGAACTCGACCAGGAGCGCAAGGCTCAGATGGTGTCCAACCTGCTCGTAGTGCTCTGCGGCAACAAGGACGCGCAGCCAATAGTAAACAGCGGATCGATCTACTAGTGATCACAGGGGGAAATCATGCCTGACAAGCCCGGAAAAAAAGACAAGGATGCGCGCAAGCAGATAATCCTTCGCCTTCCCGAGTCACTGTGGACAGAGATCGCAAGATGGGCCGAGGACGATTTCAGGTCGATCAACGGTCAGATAGAGTATCTTCTTACACAGAGCGTAAAGGAGCACAGAAAATGAGCGAAGGAAAGCACGATGTAAAGACGCATCAGAAAGCGGAAGAGCCAAAGCCTAAAAAGAAGCGCAGTCTGCTAAAGATACTGTTCGCCCTGATCATACTGCTGGCGGCGGCAGCCGGCGGCAGCGTGGCCTACTTATACAAGACCACAGCGGATTCACTCGACCTCAAGTTTACCGGGGAAAACCCATCGGTCGAATTCGGAGGCGATTTCTCCTCAGCGGACTACGTGCTGGAATCGAGCGGCGACGTCGCTCCGGCTATGGCGTCTCTCGACACGGACAGCCTCGGCGAGAAGACATTATCCTATACAGTTTCCAAGCCGATACTCGGGGGCCTGTTCACTCCGTCCAAAGAGTTTACGCTCGCTTATACAGTCATAGATACGGTCGATCCCGTCTCGCTGTGGTACTGGGACGGAGCGACGCTCGAGCGCGGCACAAAGTTTGACATACAGGGGCTGATCGCGTACGGCGACAACGCCGACCCCGAACCTCAGGTGAAGGTCGAAGGAGAAGTGAACATGGATGAGAACGGTGAGTACCCTCTCCATGTGACCGTTACCGACGCGTCGGGCAACTCCACAGAGTGGGATATGACCGTTGAAGTAGTCGATTCCGTTCCGCCATATGAAGACAACGAGCCGCGTACCGGATTCGAAGACTTCGTCAGGGAGTATGAGGGCGGCGGCAGATCATTCGGGATAGACGTATCCGCCTGGCAGGATGACGTCGATTACGAGGCGGTGAAGAAAGCCGGCTGCGAGTTCGTCATCATCAGGATAGGCTGGTCGGATGAAGGAAAGGTCACGCTTGACAACTGGTTTGACAACAACTTCAGTAAAGCTAAGGCCGCCGGTCTGAAGGTCGGTGTTTATCTGTACAGCTATGATAACAGCGAGGAGAACGTCCGCGCGTCGGCGGCATGGATATCCGAAAAGCTGGCCGGCGAGAAGCTCGACTTCCCTGTCGCCTTCGACTGGGAAGACTTCGGAAGCTTCCAGACTTACAAAATGAGTTTTGCCGATCTCAACAGGCTCTACGATGCCTTCGCGGATGAGCTCTCCAAGAGCGGTTATGACTGCATGCTCTACGGCAGCAAGCTCCGCCTTGAGAAGGTCTGGACCGACACAGATACAAGGCCGGTATGGCTCGCCCACTACACTGATAAGACCGATTACAAAGGCCCTTACATGCTCTGGCAGGCAAGCTGCGCGGGCAATATAGACGGCATAGACGGCGACGTCGACATGGACATCCTGTATCACTAAAACAGCAATAAAAGACTCCGGGGATCGCTCCCCGGAGTTTTTGGGCCCTTTAACTTCTTTTGGGGTCTGACCCCTCCCTTTAACTTTGATGGGGGTGTTCTGTAAAAGCGTCTTTTTTGATTGACCCCCATTTAAGTTAAAGAGCCTCATTATTACTCAATTTGATCAAAGGAGTTCCGGTTCACCCTTCTTCACCCCGGCATTGTCTTTGCTCCAGAGCCTGTCATAGGCAAATCCCGTCACGTTTTCAAGCATCTTCTTTTCTTCGTCTGTTATTTTGCTCTTATCCTCACCCTTTCGGCGCGCGACTTCCTTCTGGACCGCGTCAAACTCTTCGCCGGTCATCGGGAAGAGGACCGCTACAACAAGAAGCAGCGCGGAGAGGATGGCAGGCGCGAGTATGAAACATACGCCTATGCCGTGCTGTGTGGCAGCGCTCTGAGCAAGACCCGCATTGGCCAGCGCCTCGTCATAGTGTACAGCCGACAGCATGAATCCTATAAGAGCTGCCGATATGCCTGAGGCGATCTTTCTGATGAAAGTAGCCATGCTGGAAACGATTCCCGGTCTGCGGATCGATGTTATCAGTTCGTCCACGTCTGTCATGTCGGCCATGATAGCGAAGATACCGGTGAGGGAGCCGGCGTTGCCGAGTCCTATCAATGCAGCCAGCGCCAGTATAGGCACGAGCGATACTCCCGGGTGCGAGAAAGCGAACAGACCAAGGACTCCGATCAGTCTTACCGGAGCAGCGATCATGATCGCCATCTTCTTTGATGTCTTTCTCATCACAGGTCCGAATATGACCATTCCGATAAGCTGCGCCACCATCAGGACCGCAAGG
>JBGUME010000043.1:0-3224 GCA_045116695.1 Anaerovoracaceae bacterium
TCTGCCTCTTCTGCCGTTGTCGATGAGCGCGTCTACGGATTCCTGGAGCATCCTCTTCTCGTTACGGATGATGATGTCCGGAGCGCCAAGCTCACCGAGCTTTTTGAGTCTGTTGTTTCTGTTGATGACTCTTCTGTACAGATCGTTGAGGTCCGAAGTAGCGAATCTGCCTCCGTCGAGCTGGACCATAGGCCTCAGATCAGGCGGGATGACAGGGATGACGTCGAGGATCATCCAGTCAGGCTTGTTGCCGGACTGCTTGAAGGCCTCGATGACTTCAAGGATCTTGACCAGTCTGATCTTCTTCTGGCCGGAAGCCTTCTTGAGCTGTTCTCTGAGTTCTTCCGCTTTCTGATCGACGTCGATGTCCTTGAGGAGCTTCTTGATGGCCTCAGCGCCCATGCCGGCTTCGAAGTTCTTGCCGTAGATCTCGCGCGCTTCGTTGTACTCTTCTTCCTCGATTATCTGCTTATACTGGAACGGTGTGTCGCCCGGGTCGGTCACGACGTAGGACGCAAAGTACAGCACCTTCTCGAGTTCCTTCGGTGTCATGTCCAGTACAAGGCCGATCCTTGAAGGGATGCCCTTGAAGTACCAGATGTGGGATACCGGGGATACGAGAGCGATGTGTCCCATCCTCTCTCTTCTGACCTTGGCCTTTGTGACCTCAACTCCGCAGTACGGGCAGATCAGTCCTCTGTAACGGATCTTGTTATACTTGCCGCAGCCGCAGACCCAGTCCTTTGTAGGTCCGAAGATCCTTTCGCAGAACAGTCCGTCAAATTCAGGCTTGAGCGATCTGTAGTTGATGGTCTCAGGCTTTGTTACTTCGCCGTGCGACCAGTTGAGCATCTCCTCTGTGGATGCGAGTTTGATCTGCAGGGATTCGATGTTTCTGAGATCCTGGTTATTATCTGTGATCATTATCATTTCCCCCTTTCCTACTCTTCATCCTCGAACGCCTCTGCGGCCTCGGCTTCCGCCAGGTCCTCAAGGCTGTCCATCTCAACTGCTTCCGTAAGGTCGATGTCAGGCTCCGGTGCGGATACGCCTGCCATGGCCAGTGCTTCGATCATCGAAGACAGCTTGTCGGAGTCAAAATCGTCTTCAGCTTCAGCAGCATTGATCTCGGCGGCTGCTTCAGCAGCGTCGGCATCCTGCTCGTGCTCTCTTCTCTCGCGCTCGACTCGTCTGTCGTTCTCACTGATCATTCTGTCGAATGTCAGCGCGCCTTCATATTCCGAAGTCTCTCTGATCTTGATCTCGCTGTCGTCGCCTGCCTTTGTTCTGATGTCAAGGGCAAGTGCCTGCAGCTCCTTGATGAGTACCTTGAAGGATTCAGGGATACCCGGCTCAGGGATGTTGACTCCGTTGATGATCGATTCATATGTCTTAGTACGTCCGATGATATCGTCGGACTTGACTGTCAGGATCTCCTGCAGAGTGTACGCGGCGCCGTAAGCTTCGAGCGCCCATACTTCCATCTCTCCGAATCTCTGACCGCCGAACTGGGCCTTGCCGCCCAGAGGCTGCTGTGTGACCAGTGAGTACGGGCCCGTTGATCTGGCGTGGATCTTGTCGTCTACCAGATGGTGGAGCTTGAGCATGTACATGTAGCCCACTGTTACAGGGCTGTCGAAGTACTCGCCCGTACGTCCGTCTCTGAGTCTCAGCTTACCTGTCTCAGGATAGCCTTCCTCCTTGAGCATCTGGATAACATCCTTCTCTCTTGCTCCGTCGAATACCGGTGTGGAAATGTACCAGCCCTTCGACTTAGCGGCGAGTCCCAGATGTACCTCGAGTACCTGTCCTACGTTCATACGGGACGGTACACCCAGAGGGTTCAGCATGACCTGCAGCGGCTCACCGTCTTCCTTGAACGGCATGTCTTCCTGCGGCAGGATCCTGGAGATAACGCCCTTGTTACCGTGACGTCCGGCCATCTTGTCGCCTACGTTGATCTTTCTCTTTGTAGCGACATAGACTCTGACGATCTTGTTGACTCCCGGAGGGAGTTCCTGGCTGTTTGTTTTATCGAAGACTCTTACGTCGATGACGATACCCTCTTCGCCGTGAGGCAGCTTGAGGGACGAGTCTCTGACTTCCTTGGACTTTTCGCCAAAGATGGCGCGCAGCATCCTGGCTTCCGGAGTGAGGTCTGTCTCGCTCTTCGGAGTCAGCTTGCCGACCAGGATGTCGTTCGACTTGACCTCAGCGCCGATCCTGACGATACCCTCTTCATCCAGCTCCTTGAGCATGTCGCCCGGGAGGTTAGGAATGTCTCTGGTGATCTCTTCAGGTCCGAGCTTGGTGTCTCTGGCCTCGCACTCATGCTTCTCGATGTGCAGTGATGTCAGCACGTCGTCCATGAGGAGTCTTTCGTTAAGGATGATAGCGTCCTCGTAGTTGTATCCTTCCCATGTCATGAACCCGATCAGGAGGTTCTTGCCGAGCGAGATCTCGCCCATGCTTGTGGAAGGACCGTCAGCTACTACTTCGCCTGCCTCGAGGTGCTCGCCGAATGCGACGATAGGCCTTTGGTTGATGCAGGTTCCCTGGTTGGAACGCTTGAATTTGAGCATCTTGTACTCATCGACTGTGCCGTCGTCATCTCTTGTGACTCTGACATAGTTGGCGTCGACGTATGTGACTACGCCGGCGTGCTTGCACAGTACTACAGCGCCTGAGTCGCAGGCTGCCTTGTACTCGATACCTGTGCCAATGTAAGGCGACTCAGTAACGAGCAGAGGAACTGCCTGTCTCTGCATGTTGGATCCCATCAGCGCACGGTTAGCGTCGTCATTCTCAAGGAACGGGATCATTGCCGTGGCTACGGAAACTACCTGCTTAGGCGATACGTCCATGTAGTCGACTTCGGTCTTAGGCACCATTGTGATCTCACCCTTGATGCCTCTTACAGCGACCTTGTTGTTGACGAAGTGTCCCTCTTCATCGAGAGGCTCATTCGCCTGTGCAACTATCATGAGGTCTTCGTCAGCGGCTGCGAGGTACTGAACCTCTTTCGTGACGATGCCCTTCTCTTTGTCGACTCTGCGGTACGGAGTCTCGATGAATCCGTACTGGTTGATGATGCCGTATGTTGTCAGCGAACCGATGAGTCCGATGTTAGGACCTTCAGGAGTCTCGATCGGGCACATTCTTCCGTAGTGGGAGTAGTGTACGTCTCTGACTTCCATGCCGGCTCTTTCTCTCGAAAGTCCGCC
>JBGUME010000044.1:0-3003 GCA_045116695.1 Anaerovoracaceae bacterium
CCCTCATCCTTGTATTCCGCGACGCCTCTGAACCTGTACGGCTTGCGGTCCCTGTTGTATGACTTCTCTTTAGGCACGTCGAGGTAATACTTCGAAGTCTTGGAGTAAACGAGAATGCTGTCATGCTTTCTCGCAAAGTGACGCTTGCCGGATCCTCCGGACTTGTAATGCCAGATGATCTCGTTGACGAAGTTCTTCTCGCCCATCAGCTCATCAAGGACCAGCTTGATGTAGTGGGATGAATGCCAGTCGAGATGTATCCACATGAGTCCGTCATCCGCGAGGAGATCCTTCATCAGAAGAATTCTCACCACCATGTTCTCGATGTAGTATTCGAGGCTTCGGTCAAACTTATCGTCGTATGCCAGATGATGCACCTTGTGGCTCGCTCCGGCCTTGTCTTTTACGCTGACGGAGGCGTTGAAGCTGGAGCGCGTGAAGAACGGCGGATCGATATAGATCAGCCTGAATGCGCCCGCGTATCCTCTGGAGAGCAGTTCTTTCATGTACTCGAGGTTATCGCCGAGGCACAGCTCGTTGGCATCACTTACACCGCCTTCCGCAAGTGAATGAGAGCCATGCACTTCTTCGTACATGGCCCTTCCCTTTTTCAGTCCTTCAAGAATCTGTTCCGTCGTCATATCAGTTGAGTACTTCGACGCCTTCGAAAACGACGCCGATCATCTCTTCAAGTTCTGCGCTCACGCTGAGAACGAAGTCGATCCCGGATTCCTTCGAGATGATCTTGATCTTCTCAATGAAACTCGGCAGAACATCCAGAGCGAAGTCTCTGTGTCTCATGATGCCGTCAAGGAAGATAGTCTCGATATCGTTGTCCGAACTCATGATGCCGAACAGGAAACCGATATACTCGTCCTCATTTGTGATATGCGGAAAATCTTCCATGCAAACGACCCTGATCTTATAATCAAGATCATAGATGAGTCTGGAATTCTTATTAATAAATACGATACTTCCTCTGGCTGTCTGGACAGTCTCATTCGCCAGCTCAATCATTCTTTTGGTCTTGCCGCTTCCCTTATGTCCAATCAATAACTTCACCATTGGTCAGTACCTCCTCTTTTTTGCTTTTGGTGCTTTCTACAATTGTACAACAGCAAAAAATCTTATTCAATGACTTGCCCCGCCTTTTGACAGGCGGGGCTTGGTTTTATTTTCGTACCTTTACTTCTCAGCAGCAGCCTCAGCAGCTTTCTTTGCTCTGAGTTCCTTTACTACGTCATCAATTCTGTGAACGACTTTACGGAAGTCATCTTCGAGGAATCCTCTTGTAGTCATAGGAGCAGTTCCCACACGTACTCCGGATGTCTGGAACGGCGATCTCTTTTCATTAGGAACGCAGTTCTTGTTGAGCGTGATGCCTACCTCGTCGCATGCTGCCTGCAGCTCTTTGCCCGAGAACGGCTCATCGCTGAGGTCTACCAGGAATACGTGATTGTCTGTTCCGCCTGTAACGATCTTGTAGCCCATCTTTATGAACTCGTCAGCAAGTGCCGCGCAGTTGAGTCTTACCTGATGAGCGTATGCCTTGAACTCAGGCTTCAGAGCTTCCTCAGCGCATACAGCCTTGCCTGCGATGATGTGGCAGAGCGGGCCGCCCTGTGCGTATGGGAATACAGCGGAGTCAACAGCCTTTGCGAGCTCCGGTCTTGCGAAGATCAGTCCGCCGCGAGGTCCTCTGAGTGTCTTATGTGTAGTTGTAGTAACGATGTCAGCATAACCGAACGGCGTTGGATGCTCTCCGGCAGCTACGAGACCGGCAATGTGTGCCATGTCTACCATGAAGTAAGCTCCTACCTCCTTTGCGATCTCAGCAAATGCAGGGAAGTCGATGATCCTTGCGTATGCAGATGCGCCTGTGAGGATCAGTTTAGGCTTTACTTCATGAGCTTTCTTTCTTACGTCTTCCATGTCGATACGGCCGTTGTCGTCAACATCATAGGAGACTACGTTGTAAAGCTTGCCGCTGAAGTTTACGCCGGAACCATGTGTGAGGTGTCCGCCGTTATCAAGGCTGAGACCAAGGATGGTGTCACCCGGCTCAAGTACTGACTTATAAGCAGCGAAGTTAGCCTGTGAACCCGAGTGAGGCTGTACGTTTACATGATAGTCTGTGTTGAATACCTTTCTCCACAGATCGCAGCAGTACTCTTCGAGTTCGTCTACAACGATAGTTCCGCCGTAGTATCTGCCCTTGTTGCCTGATGTCCTTACGATAGGAGCCTGAGGATATCCCTCAGCATACTTCCACGAAAGGCAGCTTCCGCAGGCGGCCATTACGGCCTCGGAGCAGTAGTTCTCAGATGCGATGAGCTCGACATTGTTCTTCTGTCTCAGATACTCTCTGTTTACGAGGTCTGCAACTTTTTCTGAACTCTTGCGGATCTCCTCAACTATCATCTGGTTATAGTTGCTGTTGTCGTTTCCGTTTCTGTCAAACATGGTACCGGTCCTTTCTCCACATTATTGATTTGGAAATGATTTAGTGATGACTTGATATATATTCGGGATTTTAATGATCCTTCATGAACAGGGTCCTCATTTCTCCGGCCAGATATATGGATCCGGTCGTCAGGATGCACTGAAAAGCCGAGTCCTTAGCGTATTCGTATGCCTCACGGGTCGACTCGAATACCATGCACCCGTGTCCGCATCCGGCGATGAGCTCGCCTATCCGCTCAGGATCTTCTGCTCTTTCATAATCCACGGCTGCTGCCGCGTAGGAGCATCCCTTGAGACCTCCCGTAAGTAATTGTACCATACGAACCGAATTTTTGTCTTTCATACAGCCAAAAATTACCAGCGTTCTTTTGATTTTATTTGTACGGGAGAATGCCTCATATGTCTTTACCAGCTCAGATATGGCGTCAGGATTATGGGCTCCGTCTATGATGAAGACAGGCTCTTCACCCGGCTCATCATTCAGTATCTCAAATCTGCCCGGCAGCCAGGCATTTGCCAGGCCGTTTTCTATGGCTTCTT
>JBGUME010000045.1:0-2013 GCA_045116695.1 Anaerovoracaceae bacterium
GGCGAAGAAGGAAGAAAAGCGATCCAGAACGGCATGATACAGTACGGCAGGGAGCGCGGAGCCAGGATGGCGGAGCGCGCCAGAAAGGCCGGCGATCCTGTAGACCTCTGGACCAATCAGGCATACGGCGAGTGGAAACCTGACTACGCCGGCCAGATGGAGTTTGGCATGCTGCGTTCAGAGCCGACTTATCAGACATATATAGCCAAGTGCGCGTGGTGCGAGGCATGGAAGAAATATGACATCCTCGAGTACGGACGCGAATACTGCGTCAACGTTGACGCGGCGGTTTATGACGGCTTCGGTGCCGGCGCTGTATGCACTCCGCTCACCACATCGATGAGCTGGGGCGGCGAGCGCTGCGACTTCGACTGGGGCAAGCCGCTTTCCGCAGAAGAGCTTCAGATGGTCAAAGACAAAAAGGCTGAGCTGGGGACTTCCGCTATGAGGGATTTCAATTTCCACACAGCACATATCTACTGTACGGTAGCCGACGCGATTTGTAAGGCTTTTCCGGGCGAGTCTGAGGAGATCATAAACAGGGCCGTCGCCGACTACATAGATCTTTTCGGACAGGAAGCGTACGACTGCCTGCTGGAGTTCTCGCCTGACGAGTTCTGAAAGACAGGAGAATGACATTTAGTGAGATCTTTTAAACTTAATGCTGAATATGCATCTTCACTCGGGGCATACTGGATGATCTACGCGATCGCGGGCAGTTTTGCCTCAGTTTTTATGCTTGCGAAAGATTATGACAACACCGATATAGGCATCATGTTTGCCGCGGCCAATCTGCTTGCGCTGGGTCTTCAGCCGTTCGTAGCGGACCATATGGACAGGTCGCAGGGCATACAGATCATCAGCGCGTCTTCAAGGCTTACTTTGCTGATGATGCTTGCCGGAGCAGGCCTTTTCATTTTTGCCGGAGGAACGATGATGCTTGCAAGCACGCTGGTGATAATACTGGCGATACACGCTGTGATGCAGCCTCTGCTCAATACACTCGCGTTCAGGTTGAGTGAAAGCGGAGTGGATGTGAGCTTCGGCGTCGGAAGGGCGGGCGGCTCGCTCGGTTATTCCGCGATACTGGCTGTGCTGGGCACGATCGTGGAGAGAAAGGGAGTAGATGTGCTCCCGGTCTTCACAGAAGCGGCATGCGTGCTGCTCATAGCGTTGCTTTTTGTTACAAAAAAGAGTTTCTTAAAAATACAAAGCGAAACGGCATCTTCGGATGCCCGGGCAGAGAAAGCGGCGGACAGGAAAGATACTGAGAGGATAGACCTCGTCTCATTCATAAGGAGAAACAGATACTTCTTCATTCTGAATCTCGGCATCGCCGGACTTCTTTTCAGCAACGCCGTACTCAGCAACTACATGCCGCAGATAGCGGGCAATGTTGGCGGCACTACCGGGGATGTGGGACATATACTGTCGCTGATGGCGCTGCTGGAGATTCCGACAATGGTTTTCTTTGACAAAATAAGAAAAAGATTTTCAAGCAGGACCCTGATAAAAACAGCCGCTGTCGGCTTCACCCTGAAGATCGCGGTATGCTGGCTGGCAGGATCGGTGGGGCTGCTGCTTGCCGCGCAGGTCTTTCAGCTGGTCGCCTTTGCGCTGCTCATGCCGTCAATGGTGTACTTCATAAATGAGATCATGAGTCCGGGCGAGGCAGTAAAGGGACAGTCGCTTTACACCATGATGTTCACGCTCTCTTCTATAGCGGCGAGCCTTTTCGGAGGCCGGATCCTTGATGTGTCAGGCGCGGGAACGCTCACCTTTATATCTACCCTTATAACCGCCGCGGGGACCGCAGTGGTAATTTTCAGCATCGGCAGAGTAAGAGGGCCGCAGGCCTGATATATCATATTGCACGCTTACAGAGGCAGATGATAAAATAAAGATCACAGTAGATTAAAACTTAACAGGAGACAGAAATGGAAACCAGAGTCGCCGTGATAAGCATTATCGTCACGGAGTCCGACAAGGTGGAAATGCTGAACGACCTGCTCC
>JBGUME010000046.1:0-3670 GCA_045116695.1 Anaerovoracaceae bacterium
AGCTCTGAAAAGAGCACAAAAAGAAGCGAGAGACCTCATATCCCTCGCTTCTTTCTTTGCGTTTTTCTTTACATGGATGTGTAACCGCCGTCGACCGGAAGCATGACGCCTGTCACATAAGTGGTGGCAGGGGATGCCAGGAAGATGGCTGCAGTATCGAGCTCACCTTCATCACCATATCTCTCCATAGGGATCATGGTCTTGGCGTTTGCCTGGAAGAATTCACTGTCGAGAGTCTCTCTGGTGAGCGGAGAATAGAAGTACCCCGGGCATATCGCATTGACAGAGATGCCGTACTTGCCCCATTCAGCGGCAAGAGCGCGTGTCAGATTGACTACGCCGCCCTTAGCGGCATGGTAAGGCGAAGCAGGCGCTACCTTGTTGCCTACGAGTCCGTACATCGAAGCGATGTTTATGATACGGCCGTACTTGGCAGGGATCATGGCCTGCTTTGCGACAGCGCGTGCCATCTTGAACGTTCCAAAGAGGTCGATGTTGAGCTCGTTCATGAACTGGTCATCTGTGATGTCCTCCGCAGGGGCAACAGCTCCTGTTCCTGCGTTGTTGATGAGGATGTCAATACGTCCGAATCTGTCCATGACAGTCTTTACCGCATTCTCTACCATCTCAGTATCAGTGATGTCGCATCTGACGGCGAGCGTTTCCACTCCATATTCCTTAGCGAGATCAGCCGCTACTTCCTCGATCAGATTCTGACGGCGCGCTACAGCTACGATGTTGCAGCCCTGACGCGCGAGAGCCTTTGCCATCTGAACTCCGAGTCCTGTGGAGCAGCCTGTCACGATTGCAACGTTGCCTTTTAGATCAAACAGATCACCCATTGGTATTACCTCCTTTAATATGTCTGGATTAGTTAATCACTATTATCTATAACTATTATTGCACTTGCTGACGGCAATGTAAAACCTGTTAAAAAAATAACGAAAAAAACAGGTTAACATACTGTGAAACAGGAGTGAATCCCTTGAAATTTCAACGTTCAATTCAGCACGCTAAAGCGAATACATGCCAATAATCCTTGTGAAAACGATAACTAAATATCAATTTAAGATTGACTTAAAGAGCTAAAGAGCCGATAATATATACATAATTGTATATTGTCACCAACCCCATTCTTGCGACGATTCGAATCAATAAAGATAAACCGGATCTGACCATGCCGTAAAAAATAAAAGTCGAAAAAAGCTAAGAGGTGACAATAGAAAAGGAGTATTATATGAATTCTGAAATGTTAACTTTTATTCTGTACTTTGTGGCCCTTATGGGAGTAGTAATCTACTTCTATATCAAGGATAAGCAGAGAAGCCAGGAGGACTACTTCCTCGGCGGACGTGCGATGGGCCCTTGGGTAGCTGCTCTCTCAGCACAGGCTTCCGATATGTCGGCCTGGCTGCTGATGGGACTTCCTGGATCGATCCTCGCATTCGGATTCGGCCAGATCTGGATCGGTATCGGACTTGCTCTCGGTACTGCCGCAAACTGGATCCTCTGCGCGAGAAGACTGAGAGTATTCTCGGAGGAAGCTAACGATTCGATCACGATCCCGCAGTTCCTCGCGAACAGATTCGATGCTGACAGCAAGACACTGCAGGTCATCTGCGCTCTGATCTTCCTCTTCGCATACACCATCTATGTTGCTTCCGCATTCGTAGCGGGCACAACGGTATTCGGAACACTGTTCCCTAATATCTCGACAACGACTGCGATGGTCA
The DNA here is from genome assembly GCA_045116695.1 of Anaerovoracaceae bacterium. Lineage (GTDB taxonomy): Bacteria > Bacillota > Clostridia > Peptostreptococcales > Anaerovoracaceae > Crickella. The sequence goes on from JBGUME010000046.1 coordinate 1,734, forward strand.
TATTCGCTCTTCTGATCGTATTCTACACGATCTTCGGCGGATTCACTGCTGTATGCTGGACAGACTTCTTCCAGGGCATGCTGATGATGATCGCTCTGATGGCAGTTCCTATTGCTGTCTGGGCAACACACACAGAACTCGACACCTCGCTTCTATCGCAGGTATATGAGTACACAGACGCAAGCGGCCAGGTCGTAACGTGCGATTTCGGAAGCGGTATCTTCAGCGCCAGCCTGCCTGACGTTCTGACAGGTCTTGCATGGGGTCTCGGATACTTCGGTATGCCGCACATCATCGTAAGATTCATGTCGATCGAGAAGCCTTCGGAAATCAAGAAGTCCTCGACTATCGCCATCATCTGGGTAATCATCTCGCTCGGAAGTGCCTGCCTCATCGCTTACATGGGCAGAATGCTCGTAGCGGACGAACTGCTCCCGATCGGAATGCAGAAGATCGTATTCATCACAATGGCAAGGAAGTTCTTCCCGGCTGCGCTCTCCGGACTGCTGCTTGCGGCTATCATCGCTGCATCGGTATCGACCGCAGACTCTCAGCTGCTGGTAGCTTCCAGCTCATTCACAGCTGACCTCTACACACAGTTCAAGAAGAACGTAAGTGAGAAGGAAGCCGTAATGGTAGGACGTATCGTAGTAGTAGTCATCGCTCTTATCGCTTACCTGATCGCTTCATCAAAGGGGGCCGGAGCACAGGCTATCATGAACCTGGTAGAGAACGCATGGGGCGCATTCGGCGCTTCGTTCGGACCGGTCATCATCCTCTCGCTCTTCTGGAGAGAGTTCAACTATAAGGGAGCTATCGCGGGTATCCTCGCAGGCTTCATCGTAGACCTTGGCTGGCTGTTCGGCGGACTCTCGGCTTCGACAGGCATATATGAGCTCCTGCCTGGATTCATCTGCGGCGGACTTGTAGCGTTCATCGTTGCCAAGGTTACACCTACACTCGACAAGGAGAGAGCGGTATTCGACAAGGCAAGAGAAAGAGACGCTCTGGCAGACTGATAACTTCAGACAGTCAAAGACGAATAGGCAAAACACATGGATGCAGGCCCGCGGGCCTGCATCTTTTTTATTATAAAAGCCACGCCGGCACATTATGTGGATAGGGGGCAGACGACTGAACAGGTCTACGGGCCTGTTTTTGCTATTATTTCATTCTGTTAAGAAAGACCATAACAAGCATTTAGATTCGTTTACGTATAGGGACAGCGTGATTATTCTATGTAATCGTGGGGGACTATTACTCAAAAAAAGGAGGTTATTACCATGAAAAGGAGAATTATCACCATGAAAAAGAGAGTTATCACTGCATTACTTACGTTTATGTTGCTGGTACTGAGCGTACCGTGCGCGGTTTTCGCCGATAGCGATCCGCTCCTGAGTAACGCGACATATCACACTGAAGAAACCGATTACATACCGGGAGACTGCGTGCTGACAGCTACAAAGATGATGATCAGGAGAGCTGCCATCATGAACGGCCAAACAGAGTGGAGCGGGATCACGAATGAGCTGCTCAGACCTACGGCAACACTTGAGGACGGATGCATGGTAAGTGATTTCCGCTTCGAAGATGAAGGACTTTCGTACAGGGTCAGATATGCGGAGTTCAGCGGCAGTACCGATGGCGAAAGGATAGAGGAGTTCAGGCAGCTTCTTAAGAAGCACCCTGAAGGCATTGTAGTGCACGGGGTAGGCGCCGCCGAAACCGGAACGCATGGAGTGCTAGTAGTAGGAGTAGATGGTTATCAGGTGTACGCAGTCGATGCTACGTATAATAAAGGCGACTTCAATAAAGGAATACAGAAGTGGGAGGACACCACGATGCTTGATCCTTGGATGGTCACACAGTACTGGTACATTGACGAGATAGCACGTACCGAACCTAAGGCAAAGATAAAGCCGATAAAGGAATTGTAT
>JBGUME010000047.1:0-10643 GCA_045116695.1 Anaerovoracaceae bacterium
AACTATGTCAATCGAACTGGAATATGCATTGGAGCATAAGAATGATCCTGCTGTACTTTGCTGCAGAATGGAGCCGGGCGAGATCTCGCACCACAACCTTGAAGACCCTGCTATCTTCCCTGATCTGGTAGACACAGGACTTCTGAGCCTTGACGGATGCCTCACGATCGGTCAGTGCCTCGGAGCTACACTCAAAGAGGTAAAGGACTCCCTGACACCGCTCACAGCAGATATCGTAGACAACATCCAGGACCCTGATAAGGCAGGCGGAGACGCTCCTGCTGAGGAAGCTGCTGAGGAAGCCCCTGCTGCACCTGCAGTCGCGGTACCTGCCGGCACACAGGTCACTTTCGGCGGCGGAGTAGTCAAGCTCTACATCGCAGAGGGCAAGGACATCGCCATCGAGTTTCCGGTATAGTCAGCAGAGTATAGAAGAGGGATCTAATGGAGATAATCAAAGAACTGCCTAAGGTATTCGAAGAATTCGCCGAGGCAAGAAGAAACGCGTTTGTAAATGTAAAGAAAGTAAAGGACGCAGGCATTCCGGTCATCGGATCGTACTGCACATACTTCCCGACAGAGCTCGCTCTGGCTGCGGGAGCTGCATCCGTAGGTCTTTGCTCGACTTCGGGCGAGACTATCGCGGCTGCGGAAAAGGATCTTCCGGCTAACCTTTGCCCGCTCATCAAGTCCAGCTATGGATTCGCGAAAGAGGACAAGTGCCCGTTCTTCTATTTCAGCGACATCGTAGTAGGCGAGAACACCTGCGACGGTAAAAAGAAGATGTACGAGCTGATGGGAGACTTCAAGGACGTATTCGTAATGGATCTGCCTAACTCGCAGAGCGAGAAGGGACTCGAGCTGTATAAGGCTGAGCTGCTGAGACTCAGAGAGTATGTCGAAAAGAAGTTTGAAAGAAAGATCACGGACGACGATCTTCGCAATGCTGTAAAGCTTGAGAACAAGATCAGAGTAGCCAAGAAGAACCTGATCGACACGATGAAGAACGATCCGTGCCCTGTAACGGGACTCGACATGTTCAAGATCCTCTACGGAAGCGGCTTCAAGTTTGACCGCACCGGTATCGCGGAAGAGCTCGATGCTATCGCTGAGAAGATCAGAGCGGAATATGCGGACGGAAAGAAGCTCGACAAGAGACCTCGCATCGTAGTTACAGGATGCCCTATCGGAGGCATCACAGAAAAGGTGATCAAGGCCATCGAGGATAACGGCGGAGTAGTCGTAGCGATGGAGAACTGCGTCGGAGCCAAGCAGTATGACAGGCTCGTTGATGAGGACGCAGACGACATCTGGGGAGCTGTAGCAGAGAGATATCTGAACATCGGATGCTCTGTCATGACACCTAACCCTAACAGATACGATCTGCTCGGCAGGACTATCGATGAGTACGAGGCTGACGGAGTCCTCGAGATGACACTGCAGGCTTGCCACACATACAACGTTGAGCATAAGTCGATCGAGAAATTCTGCACTGAAGAGAAGAAAGTCCCGTACTTCATGGTCGAGACAGATTACTCCGAAGCGGACATCGCGCAGCTCAATACACGTATCGCTGCTTTCATAGAGATGCTGTAAACAGACATAAAAATCCTTAGCAGGAAGCTCCCGGACCGGGAGCTTTTTGCTTTGCAAAGGCTTATCCTTCTTGCTTTATGCCGGTTAAGGAAGCATAATAAGGGGGATGTTCAGTCAACAGAAAAGGATGGATCACAAACGACAATGTGGAAGAAGTTATTTGAACCGGTAGACATGACTCAGGGGGACCCGGTCCGCCAGATAGTGAAGTTCATGATACCAATGCTAATAGGAAACGTCTTTCAGCAGCTGTATAACACAGTTGACAGCATTGTCGTGGGAAAATACATAGGCGACAATGCTCTGGCAGCCGTAGGAAGCGCGGGACCTATACTGAACCTGCTGCTGGTGCTGTTCATGGGCATCTCGGTCGGAGCGGGCATCATGGTGTCGCAGTACTTTGGCGCCAGGCAGCGCGAGTCGCTGTCAAAGTCGATAGGATGCTGCATAACCATGACATTCATCTCATCTCTCATAGTCATGGCGATAGCACCTCTGATCACCATGCCGCTGCTCAGACTGCTCAATACGCCTGATGAGATCATCGACTGGTGCGACGGGTATCTGAGACTGCTCTTCCTGGGTATCGCGGGATGCGCCTTCTATAACATTCTGGGCGGCATGCTGAGAGGTCTCGGAGATTCGGTCTCCGCGCTGATATACCTTATCATTGCGACGATACTGAACATCTTCCTCGATATATATTTCGTAGCAAAGCTTGGCCTTGGAGTACCGGGCGTAGCTCTGGCAACGGTGATAGCCCAGTCCATTTCCGCGGTGCTTTCATTCCTGAAGCTCCGCAAAAGGAGCGACTGCTTCGACATGAAAGCGGCTTATCTGAAGCCGGGCAAAAAGTATCTGAGGGAGCTCCTGCATCTCGGACTTCCGTCGGGCATTACGCAGGCCATATTCTCGCTGTCTATGGTCGTTGTACAGTCGCTCACGAACAGCTTTGGTCCGATGTGCATCGCCACTAACGTAATAGTCATGAGGATAGACGGATTCGTCATGATGCCGGCTTTCTCGTTCGGCGCTGCCATGACGACCTTTGCCGGGCAGAACATAGGAGCCGGCAGGCTTGACCGCGTCGAGACAGGGGCCAGGAAGGGAACCCTTGTCGCGATGGCGACATCGGCGGTGATCACTGTCATCATCCTGATCTTCGGCAAGTACCTGATGGCGCTGTTCACAAATACCGACGCTCTGATAGAACAGAGCTATCACATGATGATGATACTCGGCTTCGGTTATATAGCTATGGAAGTGACCCAGTGCCTGCAGGGCATCATGAGAGGATCGGGAGACACTATGGCTCCGATGTGGCTTTCCATGATATCCACGGTCGCCATCCGTGTGCCTCTGGCATATCTCATGACATGGATGACCAGGTCGCCTTCGGAACCGCACGGACACTTCTACATGATGTTCGTTTCTCTGCTGGTGACATGGCTGATCGGAGCTGCGATGACTTACGGGGTATACAAGGCAGGCCGCTGGAAAAACAAGGCGCTCATCTGACCGAAGCATTAACCGAACTGATGACTCCCGGGCAAACCGGGAGCCTTTTGTTTTGCAAAAAAACAGCAATAAAATGGATAATAGATTGATTTGCTTCAGCAAAAATGAGACTATTTGGATAGAAAATGGATAATTGAGCCGGGATACAGAACTGTATGCGGGAGGATACAGAGATGATGACGATAGAACAGATGAAAAGGCGCAAGGAGGATCTTGGGTATACCTGTGAAATGATAGCGGAAAAGTCGGGGATACCTCTGAGTACCGTGCAGAAGATCTTCAGCGGAGCAACAAAAAATCCGAGATACAGTACGAAAGAAGCGCTCGAAATGGTGCTGAAAATGCCTTTGTATTATGAGCCGGATATTAATACAGCGCATGTTGCGGAAGAAGCTCAGGATTACAGTTCTATGTCGGGCACTGTAAAGCAGGATGCAAAGAAGATAGGCTTCTGGCATGAAGTGGCTGCCGATGAACGCTGGCCTGACCAGGGGGATTACACTGTCGCTGATTATGAAGCACTGCCCGAGGACATACACGTCGAACTGATAGATGGGTATTTTTATGATTTGGCGACACCGACGACTGATCATCAGAGAATACAGTTTCATTTAAGTATGGCATTTTTCGAATGCATAGAATCACACGGATGTCCTTGTGAAGTATTCATTGCGCCTCTCGGCGTTAACCTGGACAGAGATGATAAGACGATGCTTGAACCGGACATATTCATATTGTGTGACCATGGGGAGTCAGAGGATAGAAGGTTTGAAAAACCCAACAGTCTCCGGGGCGAGCCGGATCTTGTCGCAGAGGTCCTGTCTCCGTCTACGAGAGAGAAGGATTGTCTGATAAAGATGCATAAATATCTGAACGCAGGTGTGAGGGAGTATTGGCTGGTGGACTTGAAGAATGAAAAAGTAGTTGTTTACTGCTTTGATGAGGACATGCTGCCGGCAGTTTATTCATTTGATGATCTCATTCCGCTTGGCATATCCGGAGGGGAGTGCAGTATAGACTTCAGCAAGATCAGCAAAAGGATAAGGATGGAGAAGGAAAGGTTTCATTGGTAAATATCAGAGGTGTACAGCCGGGATGTACGCCTTTTTTATTGTCTTGTGAACGGGAATTCACTTGACAGCGTTGAGCCCATCAATTACTATGTAATTGAACTTGTGAACGATTATTCACGAGAGGCAAAACAGGAGGAAAAAAGCATGGCATACAATGGATTCGCGATAGACAAATACCTCGATGCTGACGCTGTGAACGCTCAGCTCGACAAGCTCATTAAAAGCCCTGTATACGGTGTTCTGCCTGACGCTCTGGCTGAGTACGAGAGGGAGTATTTCGAAAAGAAGTGCGCACGCTCAAAAGCAGAGATAAGCGAGGCAAGAAACATCATCCCGGGCGGAGTGCAGCACAACCTGGCATTCAACTACCCATTCCCTATAGTCATAACGAAGGCTGAGGGAGCGAAGCTCTACGACATCGACGGCAACGAGTATTACGACCTGCTTCAGGCGGGCGGCCCAACGGTCCTCGGAAGCAACCCTGAATGCGTCAGGGAGAAGGTCATAGACCTGCTGAATACCTGCGGACCTTCAACGGGGCTCTTCCACGAGTACGAATACAAGCTCGCTAAGAAGATCTCCGATCTGGTACCGTCGGTAGAGATGTTCCGTATGCTGGGATCGGGCACGGAAGCTGACATGGTGGCAGCCAGAGTAGCGAGGCTCAGGACCGGAAACAAGAACATACTCAAGATGGGCGGAGCCTATCACGGATGGTCAGACATGCTGTGCTACGGAATAAGGATACCGGGAACTAAGGGAATGCAGTCGAGAGGCGTGCCTTCATACGCTTTCAAACACACAGATGAATTCTTCCCGGGCGACCTCGATGATCTTGAAAGGAAGCTCAGAAGAAATAAGCTGACAGGCGGCACTGCGGCTGTATATGTAGAGCCGGTCGGACCTGAGAGCGGCACGTGGCCGGTGACTAAGGAGTTCATCCAGGGCACGGCAGAGCTGGCTCACAAGTACGGAGCGCTCGTCATCTTTGACGAGGTAGTAACAGGTTTCCGTATCGGCCTTTCCGGAGCTCAGGGCTACTTCGGCATCGATCCGGACCTCACGGTATTCGGCAAGGTCATAGCCGGCGGATATCCGGGAGCAGGCGGAATAGGCGGCCACAGGGACTGCATGCAGCATCTGGGAGCCGGTCTCGATTCATCCGGAAAGAAGGTAAAGAAGGCGCTCTGCGGAGGCACTATGGCGGCGACGCCTATAAGCTGCTGCGCGGGCTACTTCACCCTTGAAGAGATAGAAAAGACCAACGCCTGCGAGAAGGCGGGACGCATGGCAGACCGCCTCACCGAGGGCATAAAGGCATCCGCTGAAAGGCACGGGCTGCCGTTTGTGGTCTTCAATCAGGGATCCATCTGCCACGTCGACACGGTGGGCACCATGCATTTCGCGGTCGACTGGAGCAAGCCGTGGACGCTGCCGACGGTCCTCAGGGAGACGGGCAGACGTCAGATAGAGATGGAGCACATCGGAGCCGCGTACATGGCCGAGGGTATCATAACTCTCGCGGGATCCAGACTCTACACCAGCGCGGCATACACAGAAGAGATGATAGACGACTGCATAGCGAGATTCGACAGGGTCTTCGACAAGTGCGGCAAGCTCGATAAGTAGGAGAGGTGACAGCATGCTCAAACCTTTGACAAAAGAGCAGACTGACAGCATCCTGAGAATCGCGGCCGAGGAATTCGCGGAGAAGGGATTCGCGGGCACGACCATAAGCAAGATCGCAAAGAAGGCGGGCGTCAGTGTCGGCGTCATATATAAGTACTACGCCGGCAAGGAAGATCTCTTCAACGCCTGCGTCGCAAAGAGCCTTGGGACAATGGAAGAGGTGCTCAACACTGCCAAGACGAGCGGCGGATCGATGCTTGAGATGGCGGACGTTCTGATCACTGAGGCGCAGAGGTTCGCAAAGGAGAATCCGGAATACATAAGACTGTATCACCAGATAACGGCGACGGGTTCGCCTTCCGGAAAGACACAGAGCGCCGAGCTTATAGAAAGCGGTACCGCAAGGCTATACGAAGGCTTCATAAAGAGCGCTTCGGAGCAAGGCGCGATAAGACAGGACATCGATCCATCGGCATTTGCCTTCTTCTTCGACAATCTCATGATGATGCTGCATTTCTCTTATGCCTGCGATTATTACAAGGACAGATTCAGGATATACTGCGGAGACGACGCGCCTGACAGGGACGCGTTCATCAAGGAACAGCTTATGAAGTTCATAGGAGGTGCTCTCAATGGCTAAGATACTTTCGTATGACATCGGAACGACTGGTGTGAAGACCTGCCTCTACAGTGTAGGCGACGCAATAAAGCTCATCGGAGCCGCATCGGAGGGTTACGAGCTGTACACCTTCCCGGACGGCGGCGCGGAGCAGCATGCCGATGAGTGGTGGGAGGCCATCTGCAAGAGCACCGGACAGCTCCTGGAAGAGACAGGGGAGGATCCGGCATCCATCGACGGCATAACTTTCTGTTCGCAGATGCAGGGCCTGGTGCTGGTGGATGAAGACGGAGTGCCTGTCAGGCACCCGATGAGCTACATGGATCAGCGGGCTTCTGAAGAGATGAAAGAGGGCATCGGAAAAGGCCTTAAAGTAGCGGGCATGAATGCCGAAAAGCTGGTCAAATCGCTTCTCATAACCGGTGTGGTGGCAGGCAGCGTCAAGGATCCTATCTGGAGATATCTCTGGGTAAAGAACCATGAACCTGAAAATTATGAACGCGTCTACTGCTGGCTGGATGTAAAGGAATACATCATCTGCCGTATGACCGGAGAATTCGTGATGACAGAGGACTCCGCCTGGAGCACCATGCTCTATGACACGCGCAGGAACTCGCGCGGCTGGAGCAGCGAGATATGCGATCTCTTCGGTATAGATGAGATCCATCTTCCGATGGTCATAAAGACTAAGGAGATAGCAGGGCGGCTCAGGGAAGAGCAGGCCGCGGAGCTCGGCCTCAGGGCAGGTACTCCTGTCTACGGAGGAGGCGGCGACGCTTCGCTGATTGGAGTCGGCGCAGGCTGCGTCAAGGCCGGCGATACTCACATCTACTGCGGAACCTCAGGATGGGTATCAACGCTTGTGAAGAGGCAGAAGGTGGACACCGACAACATGATAGCCGCCACGGTCGGCGCTCTGGACGGTCTTTATAACTACTTTGCCGAGATGGAGACTGCGGGCAAGAGCCTGGAATGGGTCAAGGATCATCTTGCTAAGGACGAGATAGGCGTATATCTCGACAAGGAGGATATTTCCGGCAGCAAGGAGACGGTCTACACAAGCCTGTACGACTATCTGTCGGAGGTCATTGACAGCTGTCCGCCTGGAGCGGGAGGAGTGATCTTCACTCCGTGGCTCCACGGTAACCGCTGCCCGTTCGAAGATCATAATTCAAGGGGCATGTTCTTCAATATCTCTCTCGACACGGGAAAGACAGAGCTTCTGCGCGCCGTGACAGAAGGCGTGTGCTATCACTTAAGGTGGATGCTGGAGTGCGAGGACAAGAAGGTAAAGACTTCGCAGAGGATAAGGTTCGTCGGAGGAGGAGCGCTTTCGAAGGTCACTTGCCAGATCCTGGCAGACATCACGGGCAGGACCATAGAAACAGTTGAGAACCCGCAGAATGTCGGATCGGCCGGAGCGGCGCTTACTGCTGCAGTCGGCATGAAGGCTGTCAGCAGCATGGATAAGGCTGCAAAACTCATACAGCCGACAGCTGTTTACAGGCCGCATGAGGAGCTCAAAGAGGTCTATGATAAGAACTATGAGGTCTTCAAGAGGCTGCACAGATCGAATGCAAAGAACTTCGCAATGCTGAACTCCTAGAAACCGCAAAAAACGTTGAAATTGCATAAGAAAAAGTTCATTTAAGCCTTGCAACGAATAAGGCAAATCCGTATAATATACGAGCGCGCTTGTGCGCGCTCGTATTTATTTGTCACACTGCAGTCTGCCGCGGTGCCCTGAAACGACGGGTCTAAGGCTGATACGGACGCAGTGGAAGTTAATTAACCGGAGGTTATAAAATGTCAGTAGTATCAATGAAACAACTGCTTGAAGCAGGCGTCCACTTTGGACATCAGACCAGAAGATGGAACCCTAAGATGGCTCCTTACATCTTCACTGAGAGAAACGGAATCTACATCATCGACCTTCAGCAGACGCTGGGACTCGTCGATGACGCGTACGATTTCATGAGAAAAGTCGGTGAGAGCGGCAAGCCGGTTCTCTTCGTAGGCACAAAGAAGCAGGCTCAGGCTGCCATCAAGGATGAGGCCGAGAGATGCGGAATGTTCTACGTGAACGAGAGATGGCTGGGCGGCATGCTCACGAACCACAAGACCATCAGCAAGAGGATCGAGAGACTCGAAGAGATCAGAAAGATGCAGGAAGACGGCACAATCAACAAGTATGCCAAGAAAGAAGCACTGAAGCTGATCGCTGAGGCTGACAAGCTCGAGAAGTACCTGGGCGGCATCAAGGACATGAAGGGAATGCCTGGCGCACTCTTCGTGGTAGACCCTAAGAAGGAAAGAATCGCTGTCAAGGAAGCTGCTATCCTCGGAATCCCTGTAGTGGGAATGGTCGACACTAACTGCGACCCTGACGATGTTGACTTCGTGATCCCGGCAAATGACGACGCTATCAGAGCCGTCAAGCTGATCACAAGCTGCATGGCTGATGCCATCATCGAGGCTAAGCAGGGCGAGAGCTTCCAGGCTGCTCCTGAAGAAGCTGCTGAGGCTGAGGAAGTCGAAGAGGCTGACGAGGCTGAAGAGGAAGCTGCAGACGAAGAGTAGTAGGTTCGAGAGAGGAGAAATCAAATGGCAGAAGTAACAGCTAAACTGGTAAAAGAACTGCGTGAAATGACAGGCGCAGGCATGATGGACTGCAAGAAGGCTCTCGTAGAGGCTGACGGCGATCTCGATCAGGCTGTAGAAGTACTGAGAGAAAAGGGACTGTCGAAGGCAGCCAAGAAAGCCGGAAGAATCGCGGCTATGGGTCTTGTCAGGATCGCATGCTCTGACGACGCAAAGACAGCTGCAATCGTAGAAGTCAACTCGGAAACAGACTTCGTTGCAAAGAACGATGAGTTCATCGGCTTTGTAGAAGGTCTGGCCAAGCTGGCTCTGGAAGCAAAGAGCAACGATATCGAAGCATTCAAGGCTATGCCTTTCGAAGGCGCAACAGCAGCAGAAGTGCTGACAGCCAAGATCGCCAAGATCGGTGAGAACATGTCGATCAGAAGGATCGATAAGGCTTCCGGAGAAGTTCTTGCTACATACATCCACGGCGGCGGAAACATCGGTGTTATCGTTGCTGCCAACGGTGCGGACAACGAGGCCAACAGAGCTGCGCTCAAGAACGTAGCAATGCAGGTCGCTGCAATGAACCCGCAGTATGTAAGCAGAGATGATATCTCTGAAGACGAGCTTACAAACCTCGGAAAGATCACTCTGGAGAGCGCTCTGAACGATCCGTTCTCACTTCCAAAGCCGATCCTGAACGGACTCCTCGACAAGGTCGAAGGCGTTTGGGAAAAAGCAGACATCGATATCCTTTCCGAAAAGAGAGCAGACAAGAGCTTCAACTTCAACTATCTGCCTAACTTCCTTTCTGAGGAAGCAAAGACAAGACTGGCCGGTCTCGCGATCGCTGCCAAGATGGAGATCGTTGAAAGCAAGATGTTCAAGAGCCTTGTTGACGGACGTATCAACAAGCAGCTCAAGGAAATGTGCCTGCTCGATCAGGTCTATGTAAGAGCAGAAGACGGAAAGCAGACTGTTGCACAGTATCTGAAGAGCGTTGACCCTGCACTGTCGATTGCAAAGGTTATCAGATTCGAAGTCGGCGAAGGTATCGAGAAGAAAGAAGAGAACTTCGCTGAGGAAGTAGCTGCACAGCTCAAGTAGTTCTGACACAATAACTCAAAAAGGACTGTTCGAAAGAACAGTCCTTTTTCCTTGCTGCAATAAATGCCCGGATCCCTATTTCAGGAACTTATCTATCGCTTTGTTGAGCTCCTCGATGGTATCGAAGTCGTCTTTCTTGACCGCGTCGATTATGCATGTGGACATGTGCTCCTTCAGGATGACGCGGCTGACTGACTTGACTGCCGATTCAATGGCGGAGAGCTGGACCAGAACCTCGGAACAGTCACGGCCATCCTCGACCATGCGTCTTGTTGACTCCATGTGACCGATTATGCGGCTCATCCTGTTGAGCACTGCCTTTGTGTGCTCTGGCGAATGCACATGACCGTGGTCATGGTGATGCGAACCGTCGCTGTGGACATGCGTATGTGTGTATTCATGGCCGTTCTCATCCACGTGAGTGTGCTCATGGAAATGCTCGTGTGTATGAATATGTTCGTGATTATCTGACATATCAGTCTCCAAATTTGCTATAATGTGAACAATAATACCCT
>JBGUME010000048.1:0-6706 GCA_045116695.1 Anaerovoracaceae bacterium
TGCGATGATATTCTTTCTATCATTGACACCATGCAAGGAAATGATAACGGATGGATAAAGTTCATCCCTTCTTTAAATCTTCCAAAAGAACGGGTTTCTATCGCCTATGACACCCACGATGATAGAGGTGTTAGATATGCCTATGGTTATTTTCAGTTCCATAATGGTACTTGCACGATGTTCTGGAAAGACGGTAATGATCAGCCAAGATCCATAAAGGCAGAAGATATAAGATATTGGATGCGTGTTCCTGTTTTCGATTTACAACAAAATGATACGTTCAAAGAAGATCCTGTAAATAAAATCTGGCATGATATAAATGAGAAACCTGATTTTTGCGAAAGACTTCAAGACGGCACACATGTTACACCGCTGATCATCGACTCCAATTATAGCCACATTTCAGCACGGGCAGCTCACAGATATACAGTAGAGGCATGGAAATGTCACATTGGTTTCGAGACAAACAGAGAATTTAAGTGGGCTTACGAAAGTGACTTGATCTGTCTTACTCACTCAGTGACCAAGATAAGTGATCAAGAAGAGCCTGTAAGTAACTTACCAAAAGAGGATTAACTATGGAGTTTGTATTTAGAGGAAAAGATAGGGAGATCCATGATTTGTATGTAGATCCAGCTAAAGATGGCTCTGTAAAGATTGTCATTCGTGCAAAGAATGGGACTGGCGAATCAAAGTTTATTTTATCTGCTGAAGAATTTGAATTATTGTGCAAAGTGAGAGAGTTGTCGATCATTAAAAAGGATTGATCATGGCGAAAATTGGGATGTTACAAAAGACTCTGAATGATAACGGCATGTATGAGTTGAAGATAAACGGCCATCTTTTGTTTCGTGCTGCTGACAATGAGACGATCAAGTTTCTTGGTGAGGCTATTGCGGAAATGAGCGAAGCTGGTGACTATGCAACTATGGTAATTGGTTAAGGAGGAAAGAATATGTTAGAAACGATCTACATTATAGGGACTATTTTTGTAGCGGTTGTTGGCTGCTATCTAAAATATAAAAACGATGGCAATTTGACACTGCTTAGTGTAGTGTTTGCATTGCTTATATCTACATGCTTCTGGTGGCTTATAGTTATTGTTGTCACGTTTTTCTTTCTTATTGATAGAATGGATAAAATTACTATATTAAAAAGGAAGGAGGACGATCAATGCCAGTACCAGGACTAATAGGAAGAATTGCCGCACAGAGCATGATGGGTGCCGACGCGGACGAAATCGCAAAGGCCGTACAAGACCTCACGGCTCAGTCGGAAGAACAAGCCGAAGTGCTTAGAGACATGGAAAATCGCCGTCAGCTGGAAGAACGTGCAAAGCGTGAGGGCGTGCCGACAGTGTATATACTCAAAGAGCAGTTCCGTAAGCTCGATCCAGCCATGATCCGTGAGCAGGAAGAGAAGCATCACTGCGTGCTGATCCCTGCAGACGAGCATGAGATCCAACGCATGAAGGATGATTCCGTGCCGTACACCATGCCACCGGAGATACCAGACATCAGGAAGTTTACTCCGGAGATTTACGACATACCACATGTCAAAGGCGGTCGCTACCATGAGCCACCGCGTAACCTCAAAAAGAAGAAGAAATCCAAGCGTCGCCAGCAGAAACAATCGCGTCGTAGGCACTAAATAGAAATTCAATCAATTTGTAATTATGGAAATAACAAAGTATTTGTGCGAGTTCTTTTTCACGAACTTCTGGCACTGGCTGGGCCTGACGATTATGCTTGGCGTGATTCGCTTCGGCACTGTCGTCATCGACAAGAGCCATCAGATTATCAGCAAAAACAACAAGGAGGGATGACTATGGATGAATTAACGACTAATCTCATCATCTACGGCTATGTGTTGCCGCTACTGATTATGCTCGTATGGATAATGTGGTGCGTCTATTCCGACCTGAAAGCAGGAGAGAGGTTTGTATCACACTTTCTGAGGGATTGTTGGCCATTACTGATCCCCTTCGTAAATCTGTTTTGTGCGTGCTTAGTGCTTTCGCTTGCAATGACGGAAATATCCTATTGGCTTGAAAAGCATTGGGAGCCTTGGCGTATAGCTGGAGAGCGGGGAAGACGTATAGCACGATGGATGTTTGGCGAGATCAAGGAGGATTAAGCTATGGCCATGATTTCAATACCATCAAGATTGTCAATGACTATATCGATGTATGTCCGGCAGGCACGGAAGCACGGGTTTACCGACAGTGACATCAAGTGGGTGCTTTATGAGACAAAGAAGGATTACCTGATTGAGTCGCGCAAGCCTGGACTACATCCTTGTCTGATGTTAGACATCCTGAAGAAAAAGGTAAGGTCGATGGCCATTGCACGCCGGATTGTAAAGGAAACATGTGAAGAATTAGGGATTAAAACGAAGATATAAAAGTAACGATTATGATTATAGATGAATACAAGAAAAAGTTTTCTGACCTTTTCAAGGAAATAGAAAAGGAACACGGTAAATGTGAATCGGTAAAGGTATATCATGGCGAAGAGATTAAAGATTCGTATGGAAGGACATGCGCTGAGAATATCATAGTAGAGATTCACTTTTAGGTAAATACATAGAAAAATCTAAAGAAATTGTATTATGAACAGAATCATTAAAGTGACGGAATCGCACTACGGAGAATGTGAGCTTGATGTGGATAGGGTAGTGGCACTTGTTCCAAAGAAGCGCATGCTTCTATTTGAAGATACCTATTGGATCTTGAATCCAAAGGACTTTGACAGAGTATCTGAGATTTGGCACAAACTAAAAGACAAAGAATTATGAAAACAGAAAACTATCTTGATCCTGAGAAGCTGACTAAGTTGCAGCATCAGACATGGGAGATTGCGACGGCTCACGGATGGCACGACAAGCCAATATCGCCGGAGCACTATTGCGGACTGATAATGACCGAAATGGGCGAGGCGGTGGAAGCTGACAGAAATGGCAGACGTTCAGAGGATGCAGATTTTAAGAGAGCACTCACTTTTGGAGCTGCAAACAAAGACACATACTTCAAGGCTTGCTATAAAGAATTTATCAAGGGCAGCATCGATGAAGAGTTTGCCGACGTGGTTATCCGAGTGCTCGACATGGCTAAAGAGGTTCACGGCGACAAAATGCGATGGCTCGGCTCTTATCCGTACGGCCAAGTGTATGATGAGCAGAAGAGTTTTGTCGAAAATGCCTGGATCTTCACCCACGATGTGCTGAATTGGGGCACGATGAACATCAGCGATTGCGTATCGTTTATGTATGACTGGGCGCAACACCTCGGCATCGACCTCGACAAACATATCGAATGGAAGATGAAATATAACGAATTGCGTCCATATAAGCACGGAGGTAAGAAATATTAATAAAGAGATCGTTGAACAATTAAAAACAGACTGACATGAAGAAATGTAGCAAATGCGGAAACACGATGGAGGCAGACACATCTAAGGTTTATACCAGCGATCCGCCAATGTACAAATACCACTGCCCAAATTGCGGACACAGCGAGTTCGGACAATGCAGTGAAAACTATCAGGAGGAAACGGAATGAAGAGGATCTTTCTAAACAGGCATGAAATTGTGGAATGCTTAAAGACCTTGGTGTATATTATCTTGGTACTGGCGTTTTTCGGATTGATATTCTATGTAAAGATGCAGATAGACCGATGGTATTACAGTTGGCTTCTGTCATAACAAACACTGTTGATTATGGAAAAACGAAAAGACTTCAAATTTGAGATCGGCGATATCGTTCAGGTTGCCGACAAAAAGAACAGTGAACTGGTATCGCATAATGGCAAGTCATACAAGGAGCATCTGAAAGTGGTGTTCCGTTTCTTCGACGGCGCGATAAATGTCTATGTGCTTGATACTGGTGACGATGATACTTGTATCATTACAGACGAACAGTTTATAGCGTTGGAGCAGTCATGTGGCGACAATGACACGGCCATCCAGCAGGAAAGTCCGGAGAGCCAGGACGCTGATGACGAAAACGATGATCAGTTCTATTTAGGATATGTATTTCACATCAACAAACGGCCTGTTGCTGCCAACGACTTGGAAGATGCAATCCGCATATTCAAGCTTCAACATGGGACTGAATTTATAGAAAGCATCAAGGCGGAAGACAAGCTGACGTTGATCCAGAAGATGAAATAGCAGGCATACAAAACGCCAATATCCCGTATATCAAAGGAATCCCCGCTATCCAGTCACGGACGGCGGGGATCTTTTTTGCGTTCAATTATTCACATAGTTGGTGCAAATCATAACTTCATTTAATTAACATATTTATTAACCTTTAAATTATAAATTATGAAAAGAAAAATTTTCTGAAAGTGCCCCGCCGCCGCAGGGCTGATTTTCGAAATTCTAACTAACTAAACTTAAAACCTAATTAACTATTAACTAACTAAAAAAATCAATTATGACGCTGCCATCGCGGCAGGAATTTTCTTATTAACCAACAAAAACCATATATGAGAAAAACGATTAGTATCAAAATGGCATAGCCGCCGTATTCAAGTATTATGCGCTCCTTGAACGTCGGCTGCTTCTCGGCGATCTTCTTATATTCACTGAGCAGGGAATCCGTGCGTTCCTGTTTCTCAATCGACATCTGGAGCATCGAGTCCACATGCTCGAAGCGGTGCATCCACATCTCCGATTCCGCCTTCTCCGACGAGTGATCCTTCTCGACCTCATGGTAGATGACAATCCGCTCGCGGACGGTATCACCCTTCTCGTTGAGCACGACGGTATGGCTCGAATCCCGCTTCTCGTTCTGCCGGAAGCTGTCAACGAGCGATGACTGCTTGGAATAGATATCCTGCTGCCATGTGCTCGTATAGCGAAACAAAGAGTCCATCCTATCGAAAAGCTCCGTCATCCGGTGGCTCTCATTGTTAGATTCCATGTACTTAGTACTCCTGCACCCGCAAAGCGCAATCAGTATGAACGCGATGATGCAATACGTCATCAGCGTAGGGCCACAGCCCTTACCAAGGCCACCTTCAAGGTCGCCGTAGTTTATTCTCCCATTCTCATTCATAGTCCGAACTCACCTTTAAATCGTCTGTAATAATATAGGCGTGAGGAAAGACCGTTGATCCCCCCGTTCACCTTTATCGTTATTCGTGTCACGATATCCTCACCGATCTTGCCGTCACCGTGATCTTGGTCGGCCAAGGAATTGAGGCCCGTCTTGTACCAGAACCACATGGCACTCTTCGTATGTCCTGGCTTCTGTGTCAGCCATTCCGGATGTGCGGTAAGATCACCGACGCAGAAACCGCTGTTCTGATATGCCTTATAGTTATTGCGGCCCGTAAGCTGTATCAGCCCGCGCCCCTTGAACTTCCAGCCGTCGCCGCTGGCCTCGTTTCCGTTGCCCATGCGGTTGGCATAGACGCGGTTTGCTATCTTCTGAGGCTTACGCGCATAGTCCGCCACGTTCGACTTATTGAAATACTTTGGGAACGTTTTGAGCAACCCGTCAGCCGAATAGTTCAGATTCTCTTCGACGTATTTCAGGGCACCCGACTCGTGGAACACCTGAGTCAGGAAATGCACGAGCCTCGCCGTCGTGTTGATTCCGAACTTCTCGCCCCACTGGTTGAAGGTATCGACAAGCTCCGTCGCCCTTGTCCTGTCAGCCGCAGGCACCGCCCGCATAAGCTGCTGTACTGTTATCTTTATCGTCATAATCAGTCCTCCATGTTTTGCTCTTCGTCATATACATCCGGCGCGCCGTGATGATGGCGGTGATGCTTGTTACGTCCAAGATCCTCTACGGCCTCGCCGATCTCGTTGCTCTTTACCTTGATAAGCTTGCCGAGGAAGCGCACGAACGCCTTCCATCCGTCAACCATGCTTACCTCTACGCCAAGCTTGACATAGGCGATGTGGCCGATGATGCTTGCTATCTCACAGGCACATCCGATGCCGAGACCTATAGCTGCCGTCCATACGTGCGAGCATATATCCATCGGTTCCGTGATGGCCAGACCTATCAATGCGCCGACTACCAGATATGTGAGATAGTCAACGACCTTGTTTGTCGTCCGACGGCCAGCACGTGACTTGTGCCACTTGAATTTGTCCGTCAGCACGGCACTGCCATTCTCCTTTGCCTGTTCGTAACGCATCTTGCTCTCGGAATAGCCCCACCACAGATCGGCGAGGATCAGCGCGAACGAGCAGATGATCATATATCTCAGGTCATACACTACGGCCATCAGCTCTGTACCGATGGTGCCCCAGAGCACGCCCTTTGGTCCTACTGTTGAATCCATAACCCTTATATCATTTTTGAGATTAAACTTCCTATGAGGGCGATATAGCAGATGGATTCTGCTACGAACACTCCTTTGCGGTCTACGGCCTTTGCCAGCCTGCCATCAGGCTGCACGAATATACTTCCCAAAAGGAACGGGAAAACGAGCCATGTCGCAAGCCACTGCGCGTCGATGATCAACACACATAACTGCGAGAAGATTCCGGCAGCTATGGCCAGTGCGTAGTGTGCTCTGTTTTCGCTATCCTTCATCAGGGGCATGGCACCGATGAAGAGCATACTCGTGGCAAATGCGTGGGCGATGACACCCCAATCCTCCGGTACGACCTCGAACAGAGCGGGAGTGAGCGTATAGGTCGAAGCCCACATCCATACTATCCACAGCCATTGACATGGCTT
>JBGUME010000049.1:0-2696 GCA_045116695.1 Anaerovoracaceae bacterium
CAACCTTCACAAAATCATCACAATTAAATATTCCGTTTATTTTTCAAGGGTTTCAGGATTTAATAAATAGATTTTCACAATAAAAGAGGGCGGATTTGCCGCCCTCTGACCGTTTAATGATCACATCAATAATCGAAATCACCGTCACGCCATCCCGGTTCGTATTCCCAATGCTCAGGCGCATCGACTACCCAGACATCCTGATATACTGCACTACCCGGGATTTCTTCCTTATGATGTTCGCCTGGTATTGTCTCATCCCAACCATCTTCAATTTCTTCGGTAGCTGGATTATCTCCATCGTGGTGTTGAATTGTTGGATCGTCATCCCATTCATTATATTCCGGACCTGATATAAGTTTCTTCTCCCAATGGCCTTGTTCAGGTACAAGAGTCTTGTGGTTCTCTCTTTCTCTGAGCCATTTTTCGTAAGCTTCTTTCTTGGCTTTTTCTTTGGCTTCCTTGTCACTCCAGGAGGTGAGACCTGTTTCTGTTCCTTTGGTGAAATATTCGCCGCCTTTGCTGATCACATTTGACGGCTGTGCCGCGTAGGAGCCTTCCTTGGCCCTAGGGATCTGGTCGATTATCCGTCCCCAGAGACGCGCGGCAGTGGTTGACATGGATGACATTTCAACATTCTCATCAGTACCGATCCAAAGGGACGCTGCATAAGAAGGAGTGAATCCGTCGAACCAGATATCGTACTGGTCATTAGTGGTCCCGGTCTTGCCTCCCGGGGATACACCGGAAACCGACATATAACCATTAGATCTAACTACCGAACGAAGAACATCGGTCATGATCCATGCAACACCCTCATTCAAAGCCTCACTCTGCTTTGACTTGCCTTCAAGCAGTACCTTGCCATTCCGGTCAAGAACTTTATAGTAGCAGATAGGGGTATTGACTTTGCCGCCGCCCGGGAAGGATGCGTACGCAAGAGCCATCTCGAGAGGCATGACTCCCTCAGTCATGGCTCCCAGAGCAAGCGCCGCAGGGTTGACATCGTTGACCGGGTCGCTCGTATCATCATCTACTGTGGTCAATCCGAACTTCTTGAGCTGTTGTACGGAATAGTCGCTTCCTATCTGGAGCTCAAGTTTTACGGCGCAGGTGTTGATTGACTTTTGTATAGCGGTCTTGAAAGTGTTTTTTCCGGAGAAACTGTTGCCGAAATTGTTTGGCCAGTATCTGCCTTCGATTTTTGTCTTTTCATCTTCGATCGAAGAATGAACAGTAACATAATCGCCCCAGCCCTTTGTACCTTGCTTATCTATATTGAAATCAGTGAATTTCCATTTTTGACCTGAGGATGCAAGCTCATAACTCTTCTGGAGAGCAGCTCCGTATACAGCAAGAGGCTTGATAGATGATCCCGGCTGCCGCGGATTGAGGGATCTGTTAAGCATTTTCTGACCGCCGAACTGACGTCCGCCGACCATGGCCTTGACTTCTCCCGTGCCGACGCCGACTATGGTCATCGCTGCCTGAGGCTGACGCTGTCTAGGTGAGAGTGAATAAGCGCTCTGTGTGATTATAACGTCGTTTCCGCTGATCTCCAGAGCACCCTCATAAAGCGGATCTTCAAAATACGCCTTATCTATAACGACATTGCCTTCCGAATCGGCAGACTTGTACGCGGCAGGTATGTTCAGATATCCTCCCGCGATCGAGTACAGAGTATCGCTATCATCATAGAAATAGTAGCTTTTAAACTCGAGGCTGTAATCTGTGCCTCCGTCGACCTCAGTCTCGTAGATGTGGAGTTTGTGATCCTTCACGATCGTTATGCTTCCGTCATCATTGATCCTGACATCGCCTTCATCACCGCTGAGAGTGAAGTTTCCGTCTTCATCGAAGTAGTTGCTGTATTTATATAGATTGATATGGCCTTCTTCATTCAGCAGGTTGCCTGCCGAATCCCGGGAAGCCGTTACATACGGGAAGTTTCCGTCATCCTGGAACTCCTTGGCGATGACTTCCATGGCCGTGCTGTCGACTGTCGAGTATATCTGCAGACCTTTTGTATAGACCATACGCTCAGCACTTTCGTAATCCATGCCGTACTGATCCATCAGATCTGCAATGATCTGATCTACAAGATACTCATTGAAATATGAGTAGATACTGTTATTCGAAGCCAGATCAGGGTTAATGAAGTCATTCAGCTTTTGTTCGTATGCCTCTTCATACTCCTCTTCCGTGATGTAATTCTGAGAGAGCATCAGATCAAGAGTGAGCTGGCGTCTTCCCCTCGCAAGATCATTTGTAACTACGGTAGTAGGCTCAGTTGCCACTACCTGGGAGTCGACAACATTCTGTGCTTCGCTGCCAAGCTTGAGCAGGGCATATGTATCCGGCGACTGCGGCAGGGCAGCCAGAGAGGCACATTCCACAAGATCAAGATCCTGTACATCTTTGGAGAAGTATGTATTAGCTGCCGCGTTGACTCCGTAGCACCCATGCCCCAGATATATCGTATTCAGATATGCTTCTATTATCTCCTGCTTGCTGAGAGAGTGCTCCAGCCGGCTGGCATAATACATCTCAAGCAGTTTACGCTTGATGCTTCTTACGCTCTTGGTATCTGCCAGATAAACATTACGCGCGAGCTGCTGTGTTATGGTACTGGTTCCGCTGATCTTTCCGCTCCCTGTGAAAGATGAGAGTACGGCACCGATCATACGGGTTCAGTT
>JBGUME010000050.1:0-3488 GCA_045116695.1 Anaerovoracaceae bacterium
TTGTCGACAATGATGATGATTATTCGGCTGCTGAAATGACGAAACTCGCCAGATCCATAGAGCTCGCAATAGGCATGTGGAAATACACGCCTGACAGAGACTCCAGGGCTGAATTCATCAAGTCTGCGGTGCGCGGCGATATATCGTTCTGCCACACGCTGCTCGATGAGTCGGGACTGCGCGGCATGCAGTTCACATGCGCGTTCTATATAAAGAACGCGGGCGAGGACGCTCCGGCTTTCCTGGAGATCATCTCAGAATACAAGAAGAAAGCCGATTTTGGTCTGCTTACGACCATAGAGTCGGGCGAGATCTACGGTATCGTGTATACCGAAGGCGGTCAGGACAGAGGCATAGAAGTCAAGAACGCCTGCCTCGAGATGTTTGACCGGCTAAAATCCGTTAGAAAGGATGAGAGAGTATTCCATGTGACAGGCCTCGAGAGACTCGAGAGCTGCGTAGACGGATTCAAGATGATAAACAAGACTGCCAGATATATGGAGAAGGTCTTCCCGTTCAAGAGAGTTTTCTCGAAGTACGAGATCTCAATGGTGAGCGACTGCGTTTACATGCAGAGCGGATCGCAGATGCAGCGCAAGATGTATCTCGACCTGCTTGAGCCTTTCGAACGCGAAGTCTCACAGAATAAAGGCAGGATGCTCATAGATACGCTCTCTACGTTCGTTCTCGACGCGGGCATGAATTCCGGCAGAACAGCCGAGTTCATGAACATCCACAACAACACGGTTCAGTACAGGCTCAAGAAGGCCAACGAGATACTCGGAGCAGAGATGACCGGAAACCGCGTCATCCCCGGACTGACTCTCGCGCTTGCGCTCAAGAGACTGGAGGAGGATTGATATGCTGCTTGCAATAGACGTCGGCAACACAAACATCGTTCTCGGTGTATTTGAGGGCGACAAGCTGGTAGAGAGCTGGAGACTTGCTACAGACAACAGGCGTTCAGCGGATGAGTACGGCACAATAATCGGATCGATGTTCAGACGCATCGATATAACCGAAAAGGATATCGATGACATCATCATCGCGTCTGTAGTACCGTCACTGCTGTTCACGCTCGAGCATATGTGCCTGAAGTTCTACGACAAGAATCCTATAGTCGTAGAGCAGGGCATCAAGACCGGAATCAAGATAAAATACGAGAATCCGCGCGCTCTTGGAGCAGACCGTCTGGTAAACTCGGTCGCAGCCCACATAAGATACGGCGGCAACCTCATCGTCGTGGATTTCGGCACAGCAACTACCTTCGACTGCGTATCCGCTGACGGGACATTCCTGGGCGGAGCTATCGCGCCGGGCATGAAGACACAAGCAGCGGCTCTGTTTGAGCACACCGCGAAACTGCCTAACGTAGACCTCGAGATCCCGGGCAAGTTTATTGCCAAAAACACATCCGAGGGCATGCAGTCCGGCCTGATCTACGGTCACCAGGGCTTCACGGAGCACATGATCAAAGGTATGAAGAAGGAGATGAGCGAAGAGCTCGGCTGCAAGCCTGAAGACATCAAGGTCATCGCTACCGGCGGTATGGCTACGATGGTCGAAAGCGGTGTCGACTGCATCGACGTGATCGACAGGAGGCTTACGCTGGACGGGCTGCAGATGCTGCACGATAAGAACAAGGGCCTTAATAAGAAGCGCGTGTTACAGGATTAACAACAAGAGCGCTTATTATGTGCCCGTCAGGCCCGCTCGCGCTAACAATCGGACGCAGCGGTACTAAGCTCTGACTTCGCTGGCACTCGTCAATCGCCAAGTGCCGGCGTCCTCCAGTTACCTGCCGGACATATAATAAGCGCTTTAGAAACACAACCATGAAAATAGGCACTGTACAATTAAAGAATCCGTGGCTTCTCGCGCCGCTTGCCGGCTTTACGGATGCCGTTATGCGCAGCCTGTGCGAGGAGCAGGGAGCGGCGCTGACATATACTGAGATGGTCAGTGCCAAGGGCCTCTATTACGGAGGAAAGGGCACGAACGAACTCACGTATATCCCGGAAGGCGCGGGACCGACGGCCATACAGATATTCGGCAGTGAGCCGGAGATCATGGCGTTTGCCGCCCGTGAGCTTGAGAGCTGCCCGAATGTGATACTCGACATAAACATGGGCTGCCCGGTTCCTAAAGTCGTAAGGAACGGCGACGGGTCGGCGCTCATGAAGGACCCGGGCCTGGTCCATGACATAGTAAAGGCGGTCACGGGCGCCACTGAGAAACCTGTCACCATCAAAATCCGCAAGGGCTTTGACGACAGCAATGTGAACGCTGTAGAGGTCGCGTTGGCGGCCCAGGAGGCCGGCGCGTCGGCCGTGTGTGTGCACGGCAGGACACGCAGCCAGTACTACAGCGGAACAGTTGACAGAGGCATCATAAAGGACGTAAAAGACGCCATCACGATACCGGTGATAGCAAGCGGCGATGTCACGGACACCGCGTCCGGCATGAGCATGCTGGAAGAGACCGGCTGCGACATGGTCATGATAGGCCGCGGCGCGCTGGGAAATCCGTGGATATTCAGAGAGCTCGATGCTGCGTTCAAAGGCGAGGAGATCCCTCCGCGTCCGTCTGATGAAGAGCGCATCGCCATGATGATCAGACATCTTGAGATGCTGTGCGGTCTCAAGGGCGAGAACATAGGTGTCAAAGAGTTTAGGAAGTATATCGTTCGTTATACCAAGGGCATGCACGGCGCCTCATCCATGAGGAGAAGGGCAAACGATGCCGTGAGCCTTGAAGATATGAAGGAAGTCATAATTGGCTGATAACAGGAATAAAAACAGATCAATAAAGAGACTGCTGCTGACGGCCGTGCTTGTCATGGCGGTCTTTGTTTTGTCTGCCTGTTCTACATGGGACAGCTTCAGACAGACATTCATCACCAAGCCGCAGAACGAGTCCGCGCCTACCATAACCATAGGCGTGATCGAGCCTCAGACCGGAAGATACGCGGACAAGGGCAAAGATGAGATCAAAGGCATAGAGCTGGCAAACAGCATCTACAACAACGTAGACGGATATGACGTCAAACTGGTAAAGGTAGACACGCAGTCCACCGTAGCCGGGACCGAGACTGCCATACAGGCCCTCATAGAGATGCAGCCTGTTGCCATCATAGGCGCGGCAGGCGAGGCGTCGTCACTTACCATAAGCGACTACATCGACAAGGCACAGATCCCTACGATCACACCTTCGGCATCGAACCCGCTGATCACACAGAGAAGCAGATACTACTTCAGAGCCAGCCTTACGGAATCCCAGATGGGCGAAGGTCTGGCGGAGTATGCCGCTGAGGAGCTGGGATCCACTTCGATCGCTGTCATAAGCATCAAGAATGACACATCCACCTCCGCTCTGCTCGACGGATTCGATGACAGGATCAAGAAAATAGCCGGAAGGCGCAGCAATGCGGTCGTCATGGATGAGGAGATACTGCCTAATGAAGAGGAAATGAAACAGGCTCTGCTGAA
>JBGUME010000051.1:0-2055 GCA_045116695.1 Anaerovoracaceae bacterium
ATCGCCGGCAAAAAGGTCATCCTCGTAAAGCCGGAGACATACATGAACAGAAGCGGCATCGCCGTCAGAGAGTCGGCAATGTACTTCAACGTTGCTCCGGAGAACCTCATTGTCATATATGACGACATCGATCTGCCGAGCGGCTCAATCAGAATAAGAAAGTCAGGCGGAGCAGGCACACATAACGGCATGAAAAGTGTTGTGGAGCAGCTTGGGACAAAAGACTTTGTTCGCATAAGGATAGGCGTAGGCGCTGCTGAAGCCGGAGAGGACCTTGTGAACAGAGTCATAGGTGAAGTCCCGGCAGCGGAACGCGAACTGCTGCAGAAGGCGGCCGCAGAAGCTGCAGCTGCAGTCAAAGACATAATCGCCATCGGAGTGGATAATGCCATGAACAGGCACAATCATGTAGCGAAAGAAAAGAATGATAATTGACCACAGCGGTATAAGCGGCAGCAGGACAGCCTATCTGCTGGCCGAAAAGATAAGGGAGAAGAAAAAGCTTCTGGCGGTGGTCTCGTCCGGACAAGCAGCGTCTCGTCTGGCCGATGACCTCGTTTTTTATATGCCTGAACTGGATCCGATCGTTCTTTCTGAGGAAGAAGATGTAAGGGTGCTTTATGAAGTACGTGACAGAGGATCGCTCGTAAAGCGCATAAAAGCGCTGACGGTACTCTCGTCAAAACCGGGTCAAAACTGCGATACGGAAACGGGAAGAGGCCTCACAGCGGTCATCGCTCCTGTAAGCGCAGCCCTTAAGCTTACGGAAAGTCCATCACGCTTCAGGTCAACATTCATAACGCTTAAAACCGGGGAAAGGAAAGATCCGCATCTGCTGAGGCGGGCTCTCTCTGACGCGGGCTACAAGGCCGCAGATGTTACGGAATCTCCGGGAGAATACACTTCGCGAGGAGGTATACTCGATGTATTCTGTCCCGCGATGGATGCTCCGGTCAGAATAGAATTCTTTGATGATGAAGTCGATTCTATAAGAACGTACGACAGGGAGACTCAGAGGTCTACGGGAGCACTGAATGAGGTCACCATAGTACCTGCCTCGGAATTCATCCCGGACAACAAAGAGAAAGAAAAAGCTTTGGCGGCCGTAATGAAAGAGTACGACCGCATGGTGAAAAGATACAGGAAAGAGCACGCACATCCTGATGTGAGTGACGGACGCGTCGACGCGGTCGAAGGCCACAGAGGCAGGATGAAAGACTTATTTGCTCAGGACGGAAACTCACAGATCTACGCGGACATGATCGAATTCTTCGACGTGGAAAAGTGCAGGCTGTGGGATTACGCTGACGACAGCGCGATAGCGGTATCGGATCCGTCCTCAATAATGAGTTCCATCCCTGAGAACAGGACTGAAGACGACTGGTTTGAGATCTACAAAGATGCTGCCGGAACAGTTTCAAAGCGTGATATTGACATCTACACTCCGTTCCCTGAGAAAGTGGCGGGAGCGGACAGGTTCGACAGGATCGACAATGTAAAGAGCAGGCAGATAGCACCGTTCAACGGGCATATAGAACTCTTCGCGTCTGAAGTAGGCAGACTCACATCATCCGGATTCAGGATCGTGATCGCTGCCGGATCGGACGAACGTAATGAAAGGGTGCGCGAGTACCTGGAGATAGCAGACGTGAGCGGCGACATCTCATACCGCTCCGGAAGTCTGTCGGGCGGATTCATCATGGATGATGAGAAGATCTGCTATATCTCAGAAAACGACATATTTGCCGGAGCCGTAAAACAGCCGCGGAGGAAACCAAAGAAGAAGAGTTCCCGGGAGAGCATCCGCTTCTCCGATCTTAAGCCGGGCGATTATGTAGTGCATGAAGCTCACGGCATTGGAAGGTTCGAAGGAATAAGTCCCGTAACTGCAGACGGTACTACAAGAGATTACCTGCTGATACGTTACGCCGGCTCGGACATGCTGTATGTGCCGACAGAGCAGCTGGACGTGATACAGAAATACATAGGCAACTCAGGCAACGCGCCTGCGCTCTCGAGATTGTCGGGAGGCAGCTGGAAACGTACCAGAGAGCG
>JBGUME010000052.1:0-3983 GCA_045116695.1 Anaerovoracaceae bacterium
TCCATTTAGACATAAAAAACCTCCTATAAAATAATTATTCATGAATAAGAATTGTCGATAGGTGATTCAACACTTCTTCAAGGCTGATTATAGCATTTCTTAAACCTAAGTCAATACTAATGTGAAGATATTGTGAAAACAAGCACTGAAATTTTAACGGATTTTAATCCCTTGAAAGGCCCTGAAAAGCATCCGGTCAATGTTTGATTTGTGTACCGGTATTATAGTAATATTTTATAGCGCAGTTTCGAGGCGCTACAATTCTCAGAGTATGACGAAAGGATGAAACAGATGAAGAATCCTAACAGGACAGCAAGAGAAAACAGGAGAGCAGAGACCGGTGATTCAACAGACACGATCGTTGTATGCGCAGGCAAGCACGGCACCGCCCTGCAGTACGGAAAATGGCTGATAGAGGAACTGGGATGTGACGGCATGGGGTTCGACAAGAGAAAACTGGGATATGTCAGCATGTACAGAAATGTCGTTTACATTGGCGCAGTGCACAACGGTGATATCCATATGCTGAACATACTGTGGCAGAATTATAATAATTTCGGGCTTGAGGGAAGGAATCTCTTCATATGCGGAGTAGGCCTTGGTGACCCGGACAGTCGGTCTTATGTCGATCTGCTCCGCCGCCGGAACGGGTGTGAAGGACAAGGCAATATAAGCTTCTTCATGCTTCCGGGAAAGATCCGGAAGAACAAACTGATAATGCTGGACAAAACGCTGTTTAAGAATTTTATCGAGGTCGGGGCTTACGGACTGTATGACAAAGAAGACGCTGATCTCATCATTGAAAGAGCCAAAAGCGATTATGACGGCATGAGCAAAGACGCTCTTCAGCCAATTATCAAAAAAATAATAGAGCTGAACTGATAACAGTTCAGCTCATTTTTTATTTGTTTTTTACAATAGCGCGCTGCGCTTGCCTCTTCTTAAGTTTGTTGCTGTACTTCTGAGGTATCCAGCGGCAAACTTTCTTACATCTGCTGTACATGAAATCGCCAAATGTGGACTGATCTCCTATCGTAAACCTGTTTTTAGGGATAACAAAGAATTCCCTGCTTGTAAGACTGAGATAATAGTATTCCTCATCGTGGAAGACAGCGTCTATGTCTTTGTATTTGCTGCTGTATACAGACAACTCCCCATCGCGGTAGAATGACGCGTCATTCTGCGTGAATTCATATACGAATTCCGTACCGTTGCGGTAATCCGCATCAGATCTTTTTGTAAGCGCAAGCGAAATATACTGACGGAACAGTCCGAGAAGAACTACCAGTGCTCCTACTGCCCACAGAACGATCTTAAGAGTCTGAGCCTTAACGAAGAAGCCCGGCACGAATATCAAAAGTCCATAGAGAACCATCCTCGCGGTTACTTTAGGATGGAACACGCGGTATGTAAAAGTGATATATGCTTTCAGAACGCACGAATCACGCTTGGTCTTTATCTGATAAAGCACTTCCTTTGGCTTATCCGGAGCCTTATCGGCGTTCTTGCTTCCGGCACTCTGGACTTTGTTATTTTGCGGTTTGTTGTTCTGAGTTTTTTTCTGCTGCCCTGACTTAGAGGCAGAACTGTTGCTTCTTGCTTTGTTTTTTGCCATAGATATGATCTCCGTTGATGATCATTAAGCTAAATCGATGATTGTCTAAGTCTGATTACAGACAAAGTATAATCAGAAGGCTGTTGCTTGTAAACCGCCACATCCATGAAAACTCCACGTTGGATTTCAGTTTCCAAAACCTTTCTTACTATATGCTTTTGGTGTATAATGTTGCTGTAGTTATTAAGGATTAAACGGCGGTCAATCGCTGATGCAAGAAGGAGATTCCATATGAAAGAGAATGTAATTTTCTGCTATTCAGGTACGGGCAACTGCCTTGACATGGCAAAGAACATAGCGAAGAGCCTGGGCAATACCGATATAATCATGATGCGCAAATACCCGGCTGTCACTGACGTCAGAGGAGCTAAAAGGGTAGGGTTCATCTTCCCTTGCTACGGCGGCGGTCTTCCGGGACATGTTGAGAGATATTTGTATGATATCAAGGTGGATCCGGATGCTTACACATTCGCGATCAACCAGAGCGCGGCCTACAAGGGCGAGGGTCTCAAAAAGCTCAACGAGATCATTCCGCTCGACTATTGGGCTGCAGTAACTCATCAGTGCACATGCATCTGGCTTTTCCCGCACGACCTCATGATGCCTAAGATGGGGGCCGTTGAGGCTCAGGCAAGGTCGGAGCACTTTGCGGAGAAGTTTGCTAATGATATCAAAAACAATGTGAAGTCCAAGAGGGGAGTACCTAAGGCTTACTGGAACAAGGCTGAGCACGCGGGATGGCCAATGATAGCCCGCATGCAGGGTCAGTCCCTGAAGGCAAACGACAAGTGCGTCATGTGCGGAACATGCGCAAAGGTCTGCCCTATGGACAATATCAGATATGCCGGCAAGGCTGTCGTATTCGGCGACAAGTGCATATCCTGCTGCGCGTGCGTCCAGTACTGCCCGCAGGAGGCTATCAACTTCGGAAAGGTCACGGAGAAGAGAGAGCGCTACCACAATGTGAATATAACAGTAGACGATCTGAACCAGGAGATCATCTCGTTTTAAAAGAAACACTAAAAAACGCCGGCAGTCTGCCGGCGTTTTCATTTGATTTATTTCTTCTTTTCCGGGTTGGTATCGATCTCGTCGTGCGATGTCTTGCTCTTACTGTCAACGGCGTTGGCATCATAGAGATCATGTTTGATCTGACTGGTGCTGATCTCAGGAGTGCGCGGGAGATAAACCACCTCGACGCCCTCGTCTCTGAGGAAGTCGAATTTGCCTTTCCAGTCATCGCCGATCACGAAAGTATCGATATGATACTCATGCATATCACTCTTTTTTTGCTCCCAGTTCTCTTCAGGGATCACCAGATCCACATATCTTACAGCCTCGACAAGCGCCTTGCGCTGCTCATATGTGAAATAGCATTTCTTCTGCTTCGAATTCCAGTTGAACTCATCTGTCGAGATCGCAACGATTAGATAGTCGCCCAGAGCCTTGGCTCTTTTAAGCAGGTTTATATGACCATAGTGCAGAAGGTCATATGTGCCGTATGTTATTACTCTTTTCATATTTATATACTCCATTCGGGTTTGTTTCGTTTTTACGAAGGTATTGTACCATTGAACCTGAGGAATGGCAATTGAAAGGCGTCTGACTCAATGGACACGAGGCGCGCCCCGTGTTAAGATTGGTAGGGAAAAAAGAAAGGGGCATAGATAATGGACATCAATATTAGCAACTGGGAAAAACTGCTGGGCAAGATCAGCGATGGCGCGATAGATATAGGCCTGAAGCTGCTGCTGGCGATAGTTGTCTATCTGGTCGGAAGCTTTCTGATCAAAAGGCTCATCAAAGCGCTCGGAAAACTCCGCTCGTTCAAGTCGATAGATCCGACTGCTGAAAGCTACATCATCACCTTCGTCAAGGCGGCCCTGTATGTGGTCCTTCTTGTGTCGATAGTTGCTCTTCTGGGAGTGCCGATGTCATCGGTGATCGCCGCGATCGCGTCAGTAGGAGTGGCGATAGGCCTGGCTCTGCAGGGCGCGCTCAGCAACATTGCGGGCGGCATCATGCTTCTCATCTTCCGTCCGTTCAGCGTAGGCGACTACATTGTTGCAGGCGGTGAACAGGGTACAGTCAGAAGCATCTCGCTCGTATATACGGTCCTGACCACCATAGACAACCGCAGAGTATCGGTCCCTAATGGAACTCTGATGAATTCGACCATTTCAAATGCAAGCGTCGAACCTCTGAGAAGGGTAGACATAGACTTCGATATTGCGGGCTCTGAAGACGCGGACAAAGTCGAGAAAACACTCAAAGACGTTATCGCAAAGTCCGACAAGGCTCTCAACGAGCCGGCCCCGCAGGTGCTGATCACAGCAGGCGTTCCGGGAGGACTCACTTACACTGTCCG
>JBGUME010000053.1:0-3284 GCA_045116695.1 Anaerovoracaceae bacterium
TTTCCGAAAAAGTCTGCGACATGGGAAGGGCTCTCGGAAAGCCGGTAAATCTGATCCTCAACAAGGTGGACGAAGATCAGGCCGACCTTATTAAGTCCACGATCCGTGACAGGGAAGCCGTTATAGCGGAGATCCCGTCTGATCCTGAGATCATGATGGCGGGACTAAAGGGCGAAGCTCTGGATATGGAGCTTCCTGAGATCGAGACAGTAGTGTCGGCTCTGTCGGGAGATATGATATAATCAATCATCTGTTATTGAGATCGGAGAAAGGGACTTTATATGTCAAAAGAAGAAGGGAAAACAAGAAAAGGCCTTAGCGTGATGACATCCGAATATGAGCTTGAAGGGCGTATTCCTACCGGAAGAGCGATCATACTCGGAATGCAGCATGTGCTGGCAATGTTCGTCGGCAACCTGACACCTATTCTGGTTATCGGCGGAGCGTGCTCACTTGGTGATTCGGGACTGATGGTACCGGTAATCCAGAATGCGATGCTGGTAGCAGGTCTTGTCACACTCGTACAGCTGTGGACAATAGGACCTATCGGCGCGAGACTGCCGTGCGTAATGGGTACCAGCTCGGGATTCATCGGAGTCATGAGCGGTGTAGCCGGATCTATGGGAGGGGGCGTAGTTGCATATGGCGCTATCCTCGGAGCCTGCTTTATCGGCGGTATATTCGAGATGATACTCGGATTCCTGCTGAAGCCTCTGCGTAAGTTCTTCCCTAGCGTAGTAACAGGTACGGTAGTTACTGCTATCGGTCTGTCGCTCATCAGCGTAGGTATCAACTCATTCGGCGGAGGCAACAATAACAAGGACTTCGGATCGCCTACCAACCTGCTCATAGGTCTTGCGGTGCTGATCTTCATCATCGTACTCAAGCACTTTACAAAGGGAATTTGGAGCGCAGCATCGATTCTGTTCGGAATCATCTTCGGATACATCCTCTGCGCGATCCTGGCGCTGTTCCTCGATACCACATATGTAGTGGACGGGGAGACATTCACATGCTCATGGGTACTGCAGTGGGCAAAGGTAGCGTCAGCTTCATGGGTATCACTGCCTAAGATAATGCCTGTGAAGTTCGTATTCGATGTACGAGCTATCATACCTATCATGATCATGTTCGTTGTAACAGCGGTTGAGACTATCGGAGACCTTTCAGGTATCACAGAAGGCGGACTCGGACGTGAAGCCACAGACAAGGAGCTCTCCGGCGGAGTAGCCTGCGACGGTATAGGTTCTACATTCGCTACGCTTTTCGGCGTGCTTCCAAACACATCGTTCAGCCAGAACGTAGGACTTGTAGGAATGACAAAGATAGTAAACCTGTTTGCTATCACTATGGGAGCTATCTTCCTTGTGCTTTGCGGATTCTGCCCTAAGCTGGCTGCGATCGTACAGCTGATGCCTCAGTCAGTGCTCGGCGGAGCAGCAGTATTCATGTTTGCTTCCATCGTAGTAAGCGGTATCCAGCTGATCACAAGAGAACCGATCACCACACGTGAAGTCACTATCGTTGCCGTATCGCTCGGTCTTGGCTACGGACTCGGTTCGACAGCTAACGTACTGGCTCAGATGCCGGCATTTGTAGGATACATCTTTGGCGGATCCGGAATCGTTCCGGCAGCTATCTGCGCGATCATTCTCAACATAGTACTTAAGAAGGATCCGAAAGAACCGGAAGTTGAACCGCTCTGGGACTAGGGTCTCATGCTGATAAAACAGGATTTTTACTTTAATTCAATAGGTGCATACAGGCGGCTCCATATAAGGATCCCTGATCACGGGGAGCCGCCTTTTCCTGTGTTTTACTTTTTTGACGGGCATAATCTTTTCAGGGATGAGGATGCGACCTTTGGAAAATCATGGGGCCTCGATGAGTTCTGCAGCAGATGGGACAAGCAGATGATCATCGTCGGCATCGAATGCTCGCATGAACATAACGGCCGCATGTCTGAGTATCTGCCTTATAAAAGGGAAAGCGGCTGGCTCAGTTCATACAAACCGCTGGGCGAGGCGACCATGCAGGGCATCATATATGAACTAAAACCGTATATTGACGCGACATTCCCGACTATCCCGTTTAGAGAATGCACCGCGATAGGAGGATCGAGCATGGGAGGCCTGATGGCTGCCTATGCTCTGGTCAGATACAATCAGTACATTTCCAAGGCAGCATGTCTTTCGCCGTCGCTTGGCAGCGTGAGCGGCATGCTCTGGCATGATATGAATGAGACCCGCCTCAGCCCGGACACCAGGATATATCTGTCGTGGGGCACAAGAGAAGGCTACGGAAAGATAAAGGATCCTGACAAGGAAGACACATCAAGCTGGATATACAGGACGTGCCGCGGGACAGCAAACAAAGTCATCGCTGCCGGAGGCAAGGCAAAGCTGTACTGCCAGGTAGGCGGCAGACACTGTGAAGAGGACTGGGAAAAACAGCTCGGCATATTCATGCCGTTCCTGTGGCAGGAATAGCAGTGCGCAGACTGAAAATGACGACACGAAGCGGCAGTGACCCTCTAGAGAGCCCTCGAGGCTCTTTTTTATTGCAAAAGCAACCATTCATAACATTAAAAGCGCATGATTGTCAGCTTTGGTTGGTAGACTGACGCGGCCGGGGGCGTTACAATGATGTCAATAAAAGTTGCAAAAGTAGGAAAGATAAGAGAAAACACAGAAGTGGAAGGATTCATACAATGTTCAAGGACAATCTGATACAGCTAAGAAAGCTGAACAGCATGACACAGGAAGATATCGCTGAGAAGGTCGGCGTATCCAGACAGGCCGTGGCAAAGTGGGAATCCGGCGAGACATCTCCGGACCTTGAAAAGGCAAGACTTCTTGCCGGCGTGTTCGGTGTTTCACTCGACGACCTTACCAATTTTGAGCCCGGAGAGAATATGGGGCTTTCCGTGCCTCCTAAAGGCAGGCACCTTTTCGGAGTCGTCACGGTCGGAGACAAGGGGCAGATAGTCATACCCGCGAAAGCCAGAAAGATATTCGAGATCAGTTCCGGCGATCAGCTGGTAGTGCTCGGCAAGGAAGGGGAAGGGCTCGCAATGATAAAGGCGAATGACTTTCTTACATTGGCAGACATGATAAAAACTCAGGAGGCAAACAATGGCAGATAGATCCGAAAGCGGAAAGATCATGCTGGACATACAGCACTATTCCAAGACATACGGCGAGGGAAAGAAGGCGGCTGATGACGTATCGCTTACCATAGAAAGCGGTGACATATACGGCTTCATAGCCCACAACGGCGCCGGA
>JBGUME010000054.1:0-3360 GCA_045116695.1 Anaerovoracaceae bacterium
TTCAATCAGTGGATGAAACAGGTGATCGCAATCTGTCTGACGGCATTTATGCAGACAACTCTACTGTATTTGGGCTTGATGATATTCCCTGACAATATGCTGCTTGGACTCGGTGTTATGCTCTCGGCAAACGAAGTGCCGAGAATCGCTGAACAGTTTGGTCTGGATTCAAGCGTAAAGGTGAATATGATGTCGGTAGTACACGCCACAACGACCGCAGTGAATCTGACGCGCTCAGTTGTTCGTGCGGCTTCTTAATTTTCAATCGGAGGTATCAAATGAAAACCTATTTATATCCGCAGAATCTTCGCGCCACAGCCAACCTCTGGCTGTGGTCGCTGCGTGATTTTGCCATTATGTGTGTAGCCCTGCTGCTCTCGATCCTTATTCTTTCGCAGACCGGAATCGTTGTCCCTCTCGCGCTGACATTGGCTTTTGGCTTTTTGTCGATCCGCTTTTCGGACACAACTGTCTTGGATTTCATCAGGTACGCAGCGAAATATTTTATGCTCACACAACAGAAATTCATTTGGAAAGAGGGAAAACGATAAATGACGAAAGAGGAAAAGAAGGCTCTGAAAGCTGAACGGAAGAAGCTCAAGAGCATCAACAAAAAGAAGAGAAAAGGACAGTCCGTGCAGGACCTTCTCGGCATCAAAGCCTTTACCAAGCACGGCTTGAAGGTAGGCAAGAATACCTTTGTCTTTTTCAGCGTAGTTCCGACCAATATCTCTGTTCTCTCCTATGAGAACATTGAAATCAAGATCAACCATTTGATGATGGTGCTTTCTGCTGTACCTGATATCGAGGTGAACTGCACCGATGCAGCCGAGTGCTTCGATACCAACAAGAGCTATCTGCTGGGGCGTATCGATAAAGAGTCTCATCAGGGAGTCAGAGAACTGCTCAAGAAGGATTTTGAATTCCTCGATAATCTTAATGTTGAGGGTTCAACAGCCAGACAGTTTCTCTTTATCGTTCGCTGTAAAAATTCGTCCGACGATCAGGTGCTGACGATTGCGAACAGGGTAGAGAAGATCATCAGTGAGCAAAACTTCGACATCAAGCGGCTGAAGAAGGATGATATCAAGCGTTTCCTCGCCATTTACTATGACGCGAGTCTCAACGGCGAAAGCATTCCCGACTATGACGGGATCCAATATTTGAAAGACGGAAAGGATGATTAACCTATGCAGAGAAAGAAAGTAAGGAATTGGAAGAGTATCTTCGGCACGATCGCCGTGATCCTCGCGTTCGGCATTGTGATTTTTGCCTGCGTTTATTCTATCGTGAATAAAGCGAATACCGAGAAAGAGGCTGATGACGCGTTCTCTCAGATTGAGGAAACGGTAACCAAGCCGCGCATCAGATTTCCCAGTCCCGTGATTTGCAACGAGGATGGCGATGATGAAAAAGGCACAGACGCCGGAGTACAAAATATGGCTGTTGAATACGAACAGCAGGAATACTATCAGCCTCACTCCATCGCGGAGCTCATCAATATGAACGGTGACTGCTTCGGCTGGGTAAGCATCGGCGGTACGAATATCAGCTATCCTGTCATGCATACTCCCTCAGATCCCGAAAAGTATCTGTACAAAGATTTTTACGGCAACTACAGCTATAGCGGTACGCCCTTTCTGGATGCTAGATGTTCGGCAGATGATGACAACCTTATCATCTACGGACATCACATGAATGGCGGTACCATGTTTGCCGATTTATGTAACTATCAGTATGAAAGCTACAGAAACGCGCATCCCAATGTGGTGCTTGAAACAAAGGAAGGTGCGGCGGCATACAGAGTGTTTTCTGTCATGAGAATCAAGTCGACCGATTATTGGTATAACTTTCTGAACGCTGAAACCGAGAGAAAGTATGATACCAAGATCGATTACGCGCTCAAGAATTCTCTGTACAAGACAGGGATCACGCCGAAATACGGTCAGCAGATCCTGACGCTCTCCACTTGCTGCGGCAGTGCGAAGAATGACAGGATCGTGGTACTTGCCGTCAAGGGATAACCGCATAGATTAAAATTATCAGTCATTTGCAATGCGGATGACTGTTAACCAAGGATCCTCCCGTTGCAAATGACGCGACAGGAGGTAAAAATGTCTTTATTCAAAAGAAAACCGAAAGAATTAACGCCTGATGAGAAAGAGCAGATCTACACCAAAGATTTCTTTGACATGATCCTGCCCTCGACCATCAGCTTCAAAGCAAATTACTATATCGTAGGCGACAGCTATCGCTGCGCGTGGGTGATCCATGAGTACGCGCCTTCCACAGAGGAACAGGCGTTATTATCTCAGCTTGCAGACCGCAACGGCGTAACGCTGCGTATCTTCAACCGCCTTGTTGAACCCTTTGAGCAGAGAAAGATCCTGCAGAACGCGGAGAGAAAGAACAAGCTCCAGTCGACAGGCAACAACGTATCCGAAACCATCGAGGCGCAGGGCAACTTGCAGGATGTTACCTCGCTGATCACCAATATGCAGCGATCCAAAGAAATCCTGCTCCACTGCTCTGTGTTCATTGAGCTGAAGGCGAAGTCAAAGAAGAAACTCAAGGAACTGCAGACCGACATCGATATGGAGCTGGCGCGTTCAAAGATCAAGGTGGACAAGCTCACGCTCCGGCAGAAAGAAGGATTCCTCTCTGTGAATCCGCTTGGAACGAATATGTTCGGCTCTCTCTATGAGCGTGTATTACCGGCTTCATCGGTAGCGAATATGTTCCCGTTCAATTTTTCAGGCAAGACAGATCCCAACGGCTTCTATATCGGCAGGGATAAGTACGGCACGAATATCCTTGTGGATTTTGATCGCAGAACAGAGGACAAGACGAATTCCAACGTCCTCATCCTCGGCAACTCAGGTCAGGGCAAATCCTTCCTCTTGAAGCTGCTTCTCACCAATATCCGTGAGAGCGGTAAGGCTTTGATCTGTCTGGATCCCGAAGCCGAGTACGAGGACTTGACCACTTCGCTCGGTGGCTGTTATATCGACTTTATGAACGGTCAGTACAAAATCAATCCGCTCGAACCGAAGGATTGGGGAGAGAACAGCGATGAGGATAACGATGAGAACACGCCCAACGCATTTAAGCGAGTTACAAGGTTGAGTCAGCACATCGCATTCCTCAAAGACTTCTTCCGCGCATACAAGGATTTCACGGATCAGCAGCTCGATACCATCGAGATCCTTCTGATGAAGCTCTATGCCAGATTCGGCATTACAGACGCGACTGACTACAGTCAGAAGAAACCGTCGGACTTCCCAATCATGAAAGACCTCTATGAAATCTGCGAGGAAGAGTTCAAATCTTTTGACACAAAGCGCAAGCACATCTATACCG
>JBGUME010000055.1:0-3098 GCA_045116695.1 Anaerovoracaceae bacterium
ACCCATGTATGGCTTCAGGTATTTTATTATAGTTGGATTATCGCGAACAAATCTTTCATAATCTTCCTGCTTTATTGTGAAATTGCCACCATCTACTGATTTGCAACCTTGAACCATCTGTAAGTGCTCTTTGTCGACTGCTTTCGAACGAGCAGGAATAAACACATTAGGAGCGTTCACAAGGTACCCATTGATGTTCTCAGCTTTAAGAATGCCGCCTGCATCAAATATATGCTTGTCTGAAAGCTTATTACCTTTGCTAAATCCGATAATCACACAATGCACATGGGCCTTGTCCGAAGCTTCAGAATCCCAAATGAAAGTTCTGTAAGCAAAGTCAATATGAATCCCCATATTAAACAAAGGCTTCCACATTGATTCTACTTGTTCTCCCTGACAAAGACTGTTTGTTGATACAAAGGCAGAGCGAATATTAGGATTGCCGTCCATAAATTTCGCTGCCATATAGTACCATGCTCCGCAGTAGTCTACCTTCCCCCACTTCTTCTGGCCTGCAAAAGCAATAGCTTCCATATCTTCTGTCTGTTGCGCAGAGCGAGTCGAGGAGCCGTTGAACGGCGGATTGCCGTAGATGAATGAAAGACTATGCCTGTCCACATATCTCCACCAGTCGATTCTCAGCGCATTACACTCTATGATCGTAGCGTTGGTCTTCAGCGGAAGGAAATCGAGCTGCATTGAGACGATGTCTTCGGTCTCCCGCATCATCTGAGACTCAGCGATCCAAAGAGCAGTCTTTGCTACGGTCACAGCGAAGTCGTTTATCTCAAATCCATAGAACTGATCGATTGACACTTTGATTGGATTTGTGGCCTCCTCGAAGCCCATCACGATTTGCCCCTTATTGAGCTCTTTTAATACCTCGTTTTCGAGTCTGCGAAGGCAAATGTACGTTTCAGTGAGGAAGTTGCCGCTGCCGCACGCCGGGTCGAGGAATTTGAGGGAAGCCAGCTTATTCTGATACGCCCTGAGTTTTGTATCTTTTGTCTTCGGGACCTTGATATCTTTGATATCTGCAAGCTCCTGTTTGAGGTCATCGAGGAAAAGAGAGTCGATAACCTTGTGAATGTTTTCGATGCTTGTGTAGTGCATACCGCCAGAACGCCTTGTCTCGGCATTCAGCGTGGACTCGAAAACAGCACCAAAAATTGTCGGGCTGATCTCAGACCAGTTGAAGCTGGCTGCATCGATCAGCGTATCCTTGATCTCCTGAGTGATCTTCGGTATGACTATATTCTCGTTGGCAAACAAGCCTCCGTTGCAGTACGGGAAAGATTCCAGATCGTCTGACAGGTAAAGATCAGCACGATCTTCTTCCGGCGTATCAAGAACCTTAAACAGGTTCAGAAGGGCCTGTCTGATGTCTCCCGGCTCATATTTGGCGAGATAATCAGTGAAAGCGTCCTTACTTCCAAATATACCTGCATCCTCAGCGTACAGGCAGAATACCAGCCTTGTGCAAAGGATATTCAGACTATTCTGCGTCTTCTTGGCCATCGGGTCATTGTACTGCTCGAGGAATCTGTCGTGGATCTTTCCGACCAGTTCTCCGGCCTTCAATGAGAGTTCAAGCTCTTTCTTGAGGTGTTCGTCTTCCGTATTGACCATAAAGCCAAGTCTTGTGTAATCCTTCTCAAGGTCCTTGAGATAGATGATCTCAGGTGCTTCACCCGGCTTCTTCATGTCGTGGACACGGATCTCTTCGAAGTTGCTGTCTATGATCCATCTCGGTTGTTCATCAAACGGGAGGTATCCGCCGTAGCGCCTTCCCTGCTCGTATGGAGTCAGCTTCATGCCGTCTGACTGGAGCTCTGCCTTCATAAGGTCCATACCAAGAGATTTCTGTTCTATGAGAACTCTCGTATCCGGCAGGTAGGCATCGATGAATTTAGTCTGTCCGTTTATCTTGACAGGCTTCTCGTAATGGATGTCCGTGCTGGAAGGTGCGCCGAGAACGTCGTACAGGATCCCGTTCCAGAACTTCTGGGTGTCCTGCTTCTCATTGCCCTTTCCGGCCCATTTGTTTACAAAGTCTTTTATATTTCTATGCATAAGCACCTCCTATCCGCCTACATATTACCACATTAATGTAGATTATTCCACACTTTTCAGGTAATGATTTTACGAGCCATAAACGTGTCCTTGACATCCTCCCCAAGAGCACTCCTCTCGCAGCTTTTTGCAGGTACTGGTTTTTGAAGCAGTAAAAAAGACGGGAACCGTTGAAAACAGCGATTTCCGTCTTTTTTTGTCAGTATTGGCTAAATGTAATAATTGTGGCTATGAGCAAACCTTCTCAGTGAAGATCTTCGCGCCTTGGCACATTGTGCTCGATCTGCCAGTCTTCGTTTTCTGCATCTGAATACACCTTTACGGAGTAGCTGCCGTGCTGCGGGATCGTTTTGCCGTCATCCCCCGAAAACGTTATGTTTTCAGAGACTACCGCAAGATCCTGATAGACACAGCCGCTCTTTTCGTCACACAGATAGACGAATATCTCCTTGTAATCCGGATCAGGGTTCTTTTCGGCTACAAGAGAAAAGCCGTCACCCAGAGGAATATTGATCTTCCGGGCATCGTATGCCAACGCTTCCCAGTCAGATGCGCTCTTATTTATGATGGCTACATCTTCATCCGGTGATATGACGCGGATGATCTGCCCGGATACGACCTCTCCGTCTGACCAGTCAAGCTGGGCTTCATCAGCCATATAGCCGAACTCGACTTGTGCATCGTCAGAATCCAGAGCATTCACCGCGAACGCGTGCTGAATTATCTCTTCATAGATGATGGTATACTCCTTGCGCTTCAAATATTCTCTGAACTTCGGGCAGTCCCAGGCCGGGATACTATTGCAGTTGGCCTTGCCTGCCTCACATTTTCCGCTAAAAAAGCATACATCATAAAGAAAGTCGTTCAGCAGCCGGATCCTTTTAGAATCTACCCGGTAGTCAGTGATCCAGTAGTCCCCTATTCCGAGGACATCTCCTCCATGCAGACAAATTACGGTTCCGTCCGGATTAAGTATTCCAAACTGACCCCTTGCTTCATCTGCATGTCTCTTCCTGAATTCCACA
>JBGUME010000056.1:0-4258 GCA_045116695.1 Anaerovoracaceae bacterium
GGCCCGCAAAGAGGAATCCGAGATCGCGTGGGAGTCGCCTTGGGGCATGGGAAGACCGGGCTGGCACATCGAGTGCTCCACCATGGCCAAGAAGCACCTTGGCGAGACCATCGACATCCACGGAGGCGGACAGGACCTCACTTTCCCGCATCATGAGAACGAGATCGCGCAGTCAGAGGCGTGCAACGGAGTGCCTTTCGCGCATTACTGGATGCACAACGGATATATAAACGTAGACGGAAAGAAGATGTCGAAATCACTCAACAACTTCTTCACGGTAAGGGACATCCGCGAGCAGTACAGCGGCGACGTTATCAGGTTCTTCCTGCTGAGCGGTCACTACAGAAGCCCTATCAACTTCTCGGACGCGCTCATGGAACAGTCGAAGCAGGGTTATGAGAGGATCGCGACGGCCATTGAGACTCTGGAGTTCCTCAAAACTAACGGAACGGATGAGCCTATGGCGGATGAAGCAGCAAAGATCGCGTCGCTCGATCAGTACAGAGACAAGTTCATCGAAGTCATGGACGACGACCTCAATACTGCTGACGGAATAGCGGCGATCTTCGAGCTCGTATCGGAGATCAATCTCGACGTGAAGGACGGCGCTTCGAAGTCGTTCGCTGAGGAGGCTCTCAGGAGGATCAAGGAACTCACAGACGTTCTGGGTATCTTTGGCGGAGAGGATGAAGAGGAAGGACTCGGAGATGACATCCAGGCACTGATCGACGAGAGACAGGCGGCCCGCAAGGAAAAGAACTGGGCCCGCGCAGACGAGATAAGAGATCAGCTCGCGGCCATGGGCATCACTCTGAAGGATACACCTCAGGGTGTACAGGTAATAAGGAACTAATGAGCAAAGCAGACGTTTTATTCGTAAATATGTGCCGCGACATTCTGGATCACGGATTCAGCACCGAGGGCATGCCGGTCCGTCCGCACTGGGAGGACGGTACGCCTGCGCACACGATAAAGAACTTCGGAGTGGTCAACCGCTACGACCTTTCCGAAGAGTTCCCTGCGCTCACGCTGAGGCCGACTGCCATCAAGCTGGCGACTGACGAGATGCTGTGGATCTGGCAGAAGAAGTCCAACAGACTGGCAGACCTTAAGAGCCATGTCTGGGACGAGTGGGCAGATGAAGAAGGCACCATCGGAAAGGCTTACGGCTATCAGATGGCCAAGAAATATAAGTTTAAGCAGGGTGAGATGGACCAGGTGGATAACGTGCTGTGGTGCCTTAAGAACGACAGATACAGCCGCCGCATAATGACCAATCTCTATAACTTCGAGGATCTTTCGGAGATGAGGCTCGAGCCTTGCGCTTATTCGATGACATTCAACGTCAAAGGGGACACGCTGAACGGAATTCTCAACCAGAGATCACAGGACATACTGGCGGCCAACAACTGGAACGTCGTTCAGTACGCGATGCTGCTGATGATGCTTGCGCAGGTGTCGGACCTCAAGGCCGGCGAGCTGGTACACGTCATATCGGACGCTCACATTTACGACAGGCATGTGCCTCTCATTGAGGAGCTTATCTCAAGGCCGCAGTATCCGGCGCCTAAGGTCACGCTCAATCCGGATGTGAAGGACTTCTACGCATTCACAACAGACGACATAAAAGTAGAGAATTATCAGCACGGGGAGCAGATACGCAATATTCCTGTGGCAATATAGACTTACACGAGCGACGGGAGCAATCTCCTTCCGTCGCTCGCTCTCGCTCCGGGCGGGCAATTCTGCGGTCGCACAGGCCGCAAATCAATATATAAAGAGAGAAAATGGACAAAAAAGACATCAACAAAATGAATACAAGCACTCTGGCGTATCTCGGAGATGCTGTCTTCGAGGTCATCGTGCGTGAGAAGATAGTGACGGAGAAGCCGGGTGATGTGGACAGGGCTCATCATACAGCCGTAAGGTATGTGTCCGCGGCGGGCCAGGCAAAGGCCGCAAAGGCCATGATAGCCGAAGGCTTTCTGACTGAAGATGAGGAACATATTTATAAAAGAGCGCGGAATCACCGCTCCATGTCGAAACCGCAGAACGCGGATCCGCGCGAGTATAAGATAGCTACCGGCTTCGAAGCCCTGCTGGGCTACCTCTACCTGTCGGACGACAGGCAGAGGCTCCGCGAGATCGCGGCCGAAGCCGTCCGGATAGTCGACGGAAAAAATAAAAAGTGACGCAACAGAAGACGCCGATCCTCATACTATATAGTAAACGCTGATATATAAGTGATATCAAAAAGATAAGCATAACGCATACAGAAAGAGAGGCTCACCATGAAAAAGGGTAGAAAACTTACGGTTATTTTCCTGGCGCTCATGCTTACATCCGTGACACTGCTCGCGGGATGCGGAGGCAGCAAAAACGACTACAGTACGCTCCAGCAGGATGTAGTCAAAGGCACAAACGTGTACGTCGATGACAGCGGCGTCGTATTCTTCGGCTATAACAACCTGCTTTGCACGGCGATATTTGAGGATGGGAACGTTTTCGATTATGTCGTAGAGGCCGGCTTCACAGGAGATGTGTACGCGCTGGCTGTATATGACAATGCGCTTTATGTCAGC
Source organism: Anaerovoracaceae bacterium (assembly GCA_045116695.1). Lineage (GTDB taxonomy): Bacteria > Bacillota > Clostridia > Peptostreptococcales > Anaerovoracaceae > Crickella. Next base: position 2,583 of record JBGUME010000056.1, read on the forward strand.
GCAAGTGACGGAATATTCAAATACGACCTTGAGATATTCAACGGATCGGGCACTGCATCGCCGGATGTGCTCTGGGACAAACATCTTTCGAGATATAACCCGTTCCAGATATATGACGGCAAAATGTTCTTCCTCTATGGAACGACACTCTGTTATATCCCGCTTGAGGGCGGCACCGAGACCAACCTCGCCATGGAGGTAGGCGACTTCGAAGTAACAGGCAGCGGCATCTATTACAGCAAAAAGGACGGCAGCCTGCATCTCGTAAGCATCGACGGCAGCGAAGACAAAGCGGTGGGAGAGGTCGCTCCTGCGGCTTATCTCTCGCTTGACGGCGGCAATATCTGCTTCAAAAAGGATTATCATCTCTGGAACTATTCTCTGGACAGCGGAGAAGCCAGCGAGGTCGAGGCTGCATCGATGACCTCAGACTTTTGCTATCCTTGGGTAAAGGACGGCACCATCATATATGAGGGTTCTGATTTGAAAATACATACGCTTAAGGATGGCACGGATACTGCCGGTGACACCCTGGTGGGCTATCCGGGCAAGTACAGCGGAGTTATCTTTAAGGACTGGATCGTCAGTCAGACTGCAGACTATAAAGAGCTGTACACGATCGATTTCAAAACGGGGTCCTTTAAAAAGTATGATATGGCAACAGAGCTCGCGGATGACATCGCAGCCGGTCCGGGGTCGGATGCCAAATGGGTCGAACCTTCAGGAGGCGGAAGTGCTTCCGGCTACAACATCATGGATGGCTTCATGAAGAACGCGTCAGCAGACGGTTCGGTCGCGTACATGTACTTCAACGACTTCCTGCTCACGATGCCAAACAACGATAAGTGGAGCATGGAAGATGGCAAGGACTATGTGACCATCTATCTGTGGGCAGCACAGCAGGAGGGCTACGGCGGCAAGCTCGTTACCATCCGCGCCTACGACCTCAATGACGATTCATACGAGCAGCTCCCTAGCTACCACGTCGCTGGCGTGGGTAAAAACGCGGGCGTGAGGTTCGTTGCCGAGTATCCTACAGACGTCCAGTGGAATCCGAACGATGCCACGCAGGACGCGGACTACAGAGATCTGCAGGCTTATCTGCAGAAGATAGGCGAGGGCGCCGTGAACAGCCCTCTTCAGACAGCAGACAGCGACTGATTCGCGGTATAATGAGACGCAATGAAGATCCTATTCTCTAATGAAAAAAAGATATTCAACGAGCACACGGACGGCATACCGTACGTCTCCTTTGACATGCTCGACAGGATGGGCGTGCCAAACCTCTACAGCACCAGGTTCATAAGCTGGGATGAGGCAAACGGGACGGGAACGACAGGTCTCAGGACGGCTGTCATGAAGACGGATGATCTGTCCGAGGCGTCGCCGGTCTGCAGAGCCAACAGGGACATGCTGGCCGGTCAGCTTGGCTCTTCGATCGAAATGGAACTTGCCACTGACCAGAAGCATACCAACAATGTGTACGTAGCGACCCGCAGGGAAGACCTCGGAGTCGCGCCCGTTGGTCCGGCGGTCATGCACAGGCAGTTCGTGGACGGCATAGTTACCGACATCCCGGACGCGCTCCTGACAGCCTTTGGCGGGGACTGTCCGCCGGTATATATAGTCGATCCTGTCAGAAAGGCCATGGGTCTGGTCCACGCGGGCTGGAAGGG
>JBGUME010000057.1:0-2404 GCA_045116695.1 Anaerovoracaceae bacterium
ATAACACCTATTTCAAGGTTTACGATGACGCGATCAGGCTCATCCGCAACCATTTCGGAGCAGATAAAAAGCGCCGGATAGAGTACAAAGGCTATATCAAAGTTATGGCTACAAAGATACTCGACCTCGTCATGGAAATGGGTACTCATATCCGAATCGCAAACTCTATATACCCGAAGTATCCGCGAGAATTGGAAGCAAGGCGACTCGAGCAGGATAAGGCTATCGGGTTATGTTTCGACCTTCTGACAAAGTATCAGATCATAATGCGCGAGCTTCACGTCAAGGATGATAAGTACGTGCAGGAGATCAAGAACGTAGTCCATGAGATAAATTGCTTGAAGAAGTGGCGAGCTTCTGACAAGCGGTTTATAGATCAGGTTAAGCTCTACACCGCTTCCAACGCGTGCAATGCCAACAACAACGGTAATGCGAACAATAACAGTCCTGTAAACACTAATAGGGCGGCGGGGATTATTGATTCCGTTACGCCATCAGAAGATGAAAAAGATACGGAAATCTTATAAGGAGAGTTTGACCTTCCCTGAAAGGGGTGAATAGGCGGGCGTGACGTGTCTTGCTACGGCAGATGATACTATCCCGCGCCCGCAACGTATGACGATAGATGAGCTGTTTACATTAGAAAATCTCAATAATGCCTTCCATGAATGTTCGCGCATAGCGCACTGGAAAGAGTCATCGCAACGATACCGGGCAAATCTGCTGATGAATAATGCCGAGCTACAGGATGATCTGAAGAACGGTGAGTATCGGCTGAGTCCGACAACGAGCTTTGACTTGGTAGAAAGAGGTAAACGGCGGCATATCGAAGCACCGGCAATACGTGACAGGATCGTGCAGAAGATTCTCTGCCAGAAGATACTGGTGCCGGAGCTGACAAAGCCATTGATCTATGACAATTATGCGAGTTTGAAGGATAGAGGTACATCTTTTGCGAGAAAACGCATCGAAATCCTTCTGAAGCGGTTCATCAGAAAGTATGGCACGAACGGCTATATCTTACAGGTCGATGTCCGGCGCTACTTTGACAATATCGACCACGGTGTCCTGAAGGAATTGGTACATCAGCGGGTCCATGAACCGGCAGAAGTGATGACGCTGATAGATTATCTGATAGATGCCTCTTCCGAGACTGAAAAAGGTCTCAATCTCGGGTCGGAGGCGCCGCAGATTTTCGCAATATATTACTTGTCGCCGCTTGATACCTATGTCAAGACGGTGCGCGGTATGAAGTACTACGGCAGATACATGGATGACATATTCGTGATATCGGATGACAAGGAAGATCTGAAACACCTTCTGAATGAAATGAGGCAGCAGCTTGCCCGGTTAAAACTTGAGATCAATGAGAGAAAGACGCACATCACAAAACTGACGCACGGGTTTACTTTCATGCAGATCAAGTACTCGGTAGACGGTCAGAGAGTGATAAAAAGACCGACTCATAGCAAGATAGTGAGAGAACGTAGGCGGCTTAAAAAGTACAGATATCTACTCGATAAAGGCATAACGGTAGAGTTTGACGTACATAATGCCTACAAATCGTGGCGGAACGGTGTTATCAAGGACTGTAACGCCTGCTGCAAAACGATACGAAATATGGACAGGTTATATGAGAGCCTATTCCCAGAACACGAAGTCTACTGCCGATTCGGCAGAGAACGAATAATCTACAACATATATAGAAAGGAGCAGTTATGGATATTGGAACATGCACAATAACATTCGGAGATGGTACGACACTTCTTGCAGATCGGAACGGGGATGTATTCCGCACCGAGTCCGAGATCGATGAGAGTTTTTTCACAGATGAGAGGCTCAGCGATGTCTCGGTCGAGATGGTCCATGGCGATGATGAGATATTCCTGGGTGAATGCGGTTATAACTTCTGGGGTCTCGTTGATGAGATGTATGAGTTCGCACTCACAAGGCTCACACAGGAGCAAAAGGCCGCCAAGATCATACAGCAGGCAATGTCAGATATCTCTGATGCGATCCTTGAAATGTCAGAGATAGTATACGGAGAGGAGTGATAATATGGCTAAGTTATGGGCAAAAAGACTCGAAAACCCGAACGAAAACTTCAACAACTTCAACCAGGTACCTAAGAAGCTGCAGGCGCAGGTGCTCGCGATTCTCGATGCGGACGGGTATGAGGTTTTGGAAGATGGCACAGTTGTGAAGAGGTTGGATGAAGAATGAACCAAACAATAACATTACAGACTCTGGTCGAGATCGGAGCCATAGTCATGGGAGCATGGGGGTTTTATAAGGTCATTATGGAAATTGTAAAGAGTATCACTGCGCGCCACGACAGGGAAAAATCGTGGGACGAGACCATCAAAAAGGTCGAGGTTGACCGTAAAGCCCTTCAGGATGAGTT
>JBGUME010000058.1:0-6357 GCA_045116695.1 Anaerovoracaceae bacterium
AAGGAGGCCGCGGATGAGTAATTATCTGTTAGAAGTTGAACATCTGCAGAAGCATTTCCCTATCAAAGGCGGCGGTTTCGGCAAGAATAAGAAAGTAGTGCAGGCCCTCGACGACCTGACATTCGGCATCAAAAGGGGAGAGACACTCGGAATGGTAGGAGAGTCGGGCTGCGGAAAGACCACAGCCGGCAGGACCATACTGAGACTCCACGAGCCAACTGACGGCAAGATCATATACGACGGCGACGTTCTGTTCGACAAAGAGAATAAGATCGCGGTCAACATGCTGCCATACCGCAAGAAGATGCAGATCGTATTCCAGGATCCGTATGCGAGCCTGGATCCGAGAATGACGGTAGGAGACATTGTAGGTGAGCCTATCGACATCCACAATCTTTGCGCAAGCAAGCAGGAAAGATATGACAGGATCATCAGCCTTCTTGAGAGAGTAGGACTGAACTCCGAGCACGCAAACCGCTATCCTCACGAATTCTCGGGAGGCCAGAGGCAGCGTGTCGGTATCGCGAGAGCCCTTGCGGTAGATCCTGAGTTCATCGTCTGCGACGAGCCTATCTCTGCCCTGGACGTATCCATCCAGGCGCAGGTCATCAACATGTTTGAGGATCTGCAGGATCAGATGGGCCTGACATACCTGTTTATCGCTCATGACCTTTCGGTCGTTAAGCACATTTCGGACAGGATCGTAGTAATGTATCTGGGCAGAATGGTAGAACTGGCTGACAGTTATGAACTGACCATGCACAGCATGCATCCTTATACGCGCAGCCTGGTATCCGCGATACCTATCGCAGACCCTGTTCAGGCCCGCAAGAGCAAGAGGATCATACTTGAAGGCGACGTTCCGAGCCCTATCGATCCGCCGAGCGGCTGCCGCTTCCGCACAAGATGTCCGTACGCGGACGAGCGCTGCGCAGCTGAAGCGCCTGAATTCAAGGAAGTGACGAGCGGACATTTTGTTGCATGTCACCACCTTGATAAGGTAAAATAACTCTGTTATGCATTATGCTTTGCATATTGCCAATAAAAGATAGTTCAATATCATCGAACACAGCTATTAAATATGGAGGAATTATTATGAAGAAAAAGTTAATCGTCCTTCTCGTTGCTATGGCTATGATCATCGTTCCTCTCTCCGCATGCGGAGGCGGTGACAGCGGCACAGCAGACGCAGGCAAGCAGCTGGTTGTTCAGGTAGGACCTAACCCAGAGACTCTTGACCCTGCACTGAACAGTGCTGTTGATGGTGCCAACACCATTCTTCACCTCTATGAGGGACTGCTCATCGTTGACGAGAACAGCCAGCTTGCCCCAGGACAGGCTGAGAGCTGGGAGACATCCGAGGATGGTCTCACATGGACATTCCATCTGAGAGACGGACTCAAGTGGTCTGACGGAAGCGACCTGACTGCAAACGACTTCGTTTACAGCTGGAAGCGTATCGCAGCCGCTGAGACTGCTGCACCTTATGCTGCAACAGTACTTGGTCCTATCAAGGGATTCGAGGAAGCTGCCGGAACACCTGCAGAAGTTGATGAAGAAGGAAACGTTACAGCAGAAGCTATCCCGGGCAATCTGGATGCACTTGCTGTAAGCGCTCCTGATGACAAGACTTTCGTAGTCGAGCTCTCTGCTCCTTGCACATATTTCGGAAGCCTTGCTGCATTCGCAACAATGATGCCGGTACAGCAGGCTACGATCGAGGCAAACGGTGACGCATGGGCAACTTCCCCTGATACTTATGTTTCCAACGGTCCTTTCTACATGACCGAGTGGGAGCAGGGATCACACATCACAGTTGCTAAGAACCCTAACTACTGGAACGCTGACGCTATCAAGCTCGACTCCATCAAGTTCATGCTGATCGAGGATGCTAACGCGGCTTACAGCGCATACCAGAACGGCGAAGTTGACTTCATCAAGGACGTTCCTACAGAGGAGATCCCAAGCCTTGAGGGCAACGAAGATTTCCACGTTGATCCGATCATCGGAACTTACTACCTCAACCTCAACTGCGAGCTTGACCAGTTCAAGGATGCAAAGGTTCGTAAGGCTCTGTCCCTTGCTATCGACCGCAACTATGTTGCTAACACGATCATGCAGGGAACATACTCACCTGCCGGAAACTTCATGGGACCTGGCTGGGTAGATCCTGCAGGCGGCGAGTTCATTGCTAACTCCAACGGCGGAAAGACTTACATCGACAACGATAACTTCGAGGCTAACCTCGAAGAGGCTAAGGCTCTCATGGCAGAGGCCGGATATCCTAACGGAGAAGGCTTCCCTGAGATCACTTACTCCACAAACGACTCTGGTTATCACAAGGCTGTTGCTGAGTATCTGCAGCAGGCTTGGGGCGAGCTCGGACTCACTGTCAAGGTTGACATCGTAGAGTGGGCAAGCTTCACACCGATGAGACGTAATGGTGAGTACGAAGCAGCACGTAACGGCTGGGTAGGCGACTATGACGATCCTTCCAACATGCTTGAGCTCCTTGAGACAGGCAACGGAAACAACGACGGCAAGTACAGCAACCCTGAGTTCGACGCAGCTATGAAGGCTTCAAGAGAGACTACAGACCTCGCTGAGAGATCTGCTGCTCTCCACAAGGCTGAAGACATCCTCATGGAGGATGCCGGCTGCATACCGGTTGCATACTACAACGACTTCTGGCTGCAGAATGCTAAGATCGACGGAATGTGGCACTCGCCATACGGATACTGGTACTTCATGTATGCTGACATCGCTGAATGATCCGGGCGGTAAAACATACTGAAAACAGTACGAAATCAAACGATTGAACTATCCAAACATAGCAAAGACCGGGTTCGTCCCGGTCTTTTGCTTTGCCTTTCAGGCGTGTGGTAAAATTGATCCATACTTGTAAACACGAAAGGACTATAGAAAAGAGCAATGATCAAATTCAGTGAGATCCCGTATTCACGTCCGGATATGGGGGAAGTAAAGGAAGAACTGAGCCGCCTTACGAAGGAATTCGAAAGGGCTGATACATATGAAAAGGCAAGGGACGCGTTCATCCGTGAGGATGCTCTTTCGCGTCATATCATGTCGGTCTCGACATTGGCGCATATTCGCCATTCCATAGATACAAGAGACAGCTTTTATGACGAAGAGGAAAAGTACTGGAACAGGGCATACCCGGAACTCCAGGAGTATCTGGACAAGTGGACGAGGGCACTGTGCGGATCGAAGTTCCGCAGCGCTCTGTCAGAAGAATTCGGCGAGGTGGTATTCCTTAATGCCGAGCTTGAACTCAAGTGCTTCGATGCTTCAATAATCCCTCTTCTGCAGGAAGAAAACGACCTTGTCATGGAATATGAGAAGCTGCTTGCTAGTGCACAGATACCGTTCCGCGGCAAGGTGTATACCATCGCGCAGATAGCGCCGTTCAAAAGCGACGCGGATGATGAGGTCAGACTTGCCGCATGGAAGGCTGAAGGCGGATGGTACAAGGACAACCAGGCAAAACTGGATGAGTATTATGACAGACTTGTCAGGATCCGTCACGAGATGAGCCAGAAGCTGGGGCTCAGGGACGGAGTGGAGCTCGGATACTACAGAATGACACGTAACTGCTATGACAGGAACGACGTTGAGAAGTTCCACGAGGCAGTGATCAAATATATCGTGCCGGTCGCAGACAGCATCAGAAGAAAGCAGGCGGAGAGGCTGGGGATGCAGTACCCTCTGAGCTTTGCTGACAACGCACTGATGTTCCGTTCCGGAAATCCGAAACCCGCCGGTGACGCGGACTATATCGTAGATACGGCAGGAAAATTCTATGATGCTCTTTCGCCGGAAACGAGCGAGTTCTTCAGGACCATGCGCGAAGGCGAACTCATGGATCTGCTCTCAACAGAGGGCAAGGAGGGAGGCGGATACTGCACAAGCATACACGATTATGAAGTGCCGTTTATCTTTGCCAACTTCAATGGAACTCAGGGCGATGTCGAGACCGTGACCCATGAAGCCGGCCATGCATTCGCGGACTGGATGAACAGATCGCGCATCCCGGTCGATACGGTCTGGCCGAGCATGGAAGGCTGCGAAGTGCACTCGATGAGCATGGAGTTCTTCGCGTGGAAGAGCACTGAAGAATTCTTCGGAAAAGACTCGGACAAATTCCGTTACAGTCATCTTGCAGGATCATTCATGTTCATCCCTTACGGAACTATGGTGGATCATTTCCAGCACAGCGTGTTCGATCATCCGGAGATGACTCCGGCGGAGCGTCACGCGGAGTGGAAGAGACTGCTCGGGATATACATGCCTTGGCTGAGGCTTGACGGCGACATCCCATTCTACGCCGATGGTGAAGGCTGGCAGAGACAGCATCACATCTATGGCATGCCGTACTATTACATCGACTATTGCCTGGCTCAGACCGTAGCTCTCGGATTCTGGGCGATGATACAGAACGACTACGATGATGCCTGGAAGCACTACATGGCTTATACAAGGATGGGCGGCTCTGAAGTATTCACAAAACTCCTTGAGGACGCAGGACTTGAGAGCCCGTTCGAGGAGGAGACCATCAGAAAAATGTGCCGCAAAGCCAAGGAATGGCTGGACACATTTGACCTCAGCGGTATCGAATGAACAACAAAATACCCGCCGGAGCGACCCGGCGGGTTTTGTGTTGACGTTATTTATACAGTCAAGGATTACTTTGAAGATACCGAACCTCCGTTGTTTCCGGAGATCCAGCCGATCCATGTCTTGCCCTTGTTCATGTTCAGCTGAACGTATGAATTTGCGAGGACCTCTTCTTCAGTCATATCCTTGGCAGCTTCTTCATCAGGTGAAACGATGACATACTTGTTGTATGCAGGCCATTCAGCATTCTCGTCCGCCTTGACTACTTCCTTGGCTGCCTCAAAGTTCTCATCATTTGCAGCCTGTGCCGTTGCCGCGTCGATCGAAGGATCGATGAGCACCAGCTGGCCGTCATTGACCTGCCACTCGATGTCCTTCACAGTACCCTTGCTGAAGTATTTGCCTTTGCCTCCGGCAAGCTTGTAGTCGCAGTATGTGACGCTTCCGGTGCTTCCAGGACCCTCGTATCCTTCTTTAACGATATATTCCGTTTCATCAGTGAGCACCAGCAGATTCTCTCTTGTGAAGTCGTTCTCGAAATCGCTGCAGTGGTACAGCCCGTCGGATTCATCATATGTCCAGTATGTGCCTTCAAAGGCTCTGTCCGAATAGATGACGCCGATCTGTGTGGCTGAAGTATCACCGGCAGGTTCTTCTATCTTGTTGAAGCTCAGCTTTGTATATTCTTCCGGAATGGTTCTGAAGCCCTCGTTTTTGATCGTGGCGGACACTTTGTCTCCGTAGATGATGCCGCGGTGCTCAACGGCAGTTCCTCTGGTCTGGTCTCTGCCGTACATGCCCTCCTGATCGTCAAGTTCCATCTGGTTGATGTGATCAACGTTATCCTCATAGAAAACTGTGCTGGCACCTACATAGTCTCCCTTTGAGTGGCTCATTCCCCAGTGAATGAAGATAGAGTCGAAGAGCTCGGAGAACCTGATGAACGGCGGACGCGCGCTTCTTGTAGGTCCGATGACCTCAGGAAGCTTCTCATAGTCGGCATAGAGCCAGAGAGTCCTTGTGATACCGCCTTCTACCTCGCCCTGAAGAACGATGTCAGGCGAATAGTTCGGATCGTCCATTCCCCACTGAGGTCTCGCGTCAGGCGCGTTCTCAACTACGAATGCAGCGACACGTCTTTCGCCGGCAGCTTCATCATAGCCGTCCTCTGCGGTGGCTCCGGTCAGAGAGTTGGCCGGTGCAGGTTCCGGTTCTTCCGGCTCTCCGATCTTACCGCAGCCTGCGAGTACTGTGGTCCCGATCATGGTGAAGCAAAGGAGCATCACCAAAAGTTTTTTGCTTTTAAAATTCTTCATATTATTACAACCTCCCGGTAGTATTTCAGGATATTTCCATACAAATATATAGTACATTACGCAGAATATATTAGTCATAGACCTTAACACAATTTCATCAATGTGCTATAGTAAGAGACGTACGAAAAAGGGTCACAGCGGCGAAAGACAGATAAGGGAAATCAGAAAATGAAAAGAATACTCACAGTTCAGGATATTTCCTGCCTCGGCAAATGTTCAATCACTATCGCACTTCCTGTCATCTCAGCTTTGGGCGTTGAGTGCGTGATACTGCCGACTGCAGTCCTTTCAAACCACACGCTCTTCAAGAGCTTCACCGTAAAGGATCTGACAGACCAGATTGTCCCTATCTGCGAGAAGTGGCAGGACGAAGGTGTAGAGTTTGATGCTATATACACAGGTTATC